>DATIUW010000197.1:0-19215 GCA_035466435.1 Polyangiales bacterium
CCCGAGGCGATCATGCCGGAGAACGAAAGCGGAGTCCGATCGAGCCCGGATGCGTTCAACCAGATGGACGGCTTCTCGCCGGGCATTGCCGCAATGACTCATTTTCCCGGGGCGACCGCGACGGGCTTGCCGTCCCCTGACACGATTGCCGACTCCTTGCTCGCGGACTCGCCCACCGTGATCCTCAATGCCGAGACCGGCGAGCCGCTGGCACACTGGGTCGACCTCGACGAGTACGTCGTGCAGGCCAAGCTCCGCATCGACGCGGCCGAAGAACGACCCGACTTCACCATCAGCCGCTCGGTCGACGCGCTCCGGCAAGAGCAAGCCTTGATGCTCCGTCCTGCCATCCGGCCCGAGGACGCGACTCGCTACATCGTCGCGATTCGAAACGTGCTCGACGGTGAGGGAATGCCCGTGGAGGCTTCGCCTGGCTTTGCCGCATTGCGAGACGGGACGGCGTCCGACGACGAGGTCATCGAGTCGCGCCGGGCCCACTTCGAAGCGCTCTTTTCGACGCTCGAAGAGGCGGGCATCGACCGCGAGGACCTTCAAGTTGCATGGGATTTCACGACCGCAAGCCGCGAAAACAACACGCGGGCGATGCTGCACATCCGTGATGATGCGTTTGCGGCGTATCCGGATGGGGTTCCCTACACCATCGAGCTCAAGAACGAGAGTCTCGCCGAGGGCATCGCATGCCGTCTCGAGATCACGTTCGACATGCCGCTCTACATGACGCAGGGAGAGGCCGGCGGCTTGCTGAATCTCGGCGCCGATGGTCTTCCCGAGCAGAACGGCAGCTTCGCCTATGCGGCCGCGATGATCGTGCCCGAGAGCGCGAGCCCGGAGACGCCGGCGCCTCTCGTAGAGTTCGGTCATGGCCAGCTCGGTGCAAAGGAGCAGGTCTTGGGCTTTCAGGAGATCGCAGCGCAGGCGAACTTCGCCACGTTCGCCCTCGACTGGAAGGGATTTGCCTTCGACGACGTGGCGACCATCTTTGGCGCGATCGCTGGCGGCGACCTCTCGGATTTTCGCGCCATTCCCGAGCGGATGCACCAGGGCTTTTTGAACTTCTTGATGGCGATGCGGACGCTGTCGCGTGAAGCCGACGGAGGGCCGAACACGCCGCTCAACGTAGCGCTCGCAAACGATTGCGGCGGCGCGGCGATCGACGGAACCAAGCGCTACTACTTCGGCGGAAGCCAAGGCGGCATCCTCGGCGCGAGCATCATGGCGCTCAACACGGACATCGAGCGGGCGCTCCTCGCCGTCCCCGGACAGCCCTACAACTTGCTGCTCAATCGCAGCGTCAACTTCGACGAGTTCGCGCCGCTGTTCTATGCCAACTACGACTGGAACGCGCTCGACTCCCAGATGAACCTCGCGCTGATCCAGGGCCTTTGGGATCGGGCCGAGCCCACCGGCTATTCGAAGTACATTCGAACCAATCTCCTTCCGAACACGCCGGCTCACGAAGTGCTGATCCAAGTGTCCAAGGGCGACCACCAAGTGAGCAATCTCGGTGCGCACATCATGGCTCGGACGATCGGCGGCGTCGTGAATCTGGCTTCCGGCGACGACATCAACAACGTGATACGTCCCGTATGGGGCATCGACGTGGTGACCGGGGAGCACTCCGGCTCGGCGATGATCGAGATCGACTTCGGCAACCCGCAAGCGCCGCTGATCAACATTCCCCAGTGGGCAGACGAGTTGCCCGACCCGCATGGACGCGCCACCGAGCTCGCAGGACTGGGAGCTGTCCTCATCGATTTCTACGAAACGGGCGTTGCGAGCAATCCCTGCGACGGCCCGTGCGACGAGAACGACCTGGCCATGCCTTGAGATCGAGACGCATGGTCGAAGGGGTTTCGCAAGACACGGGTGCCGTCGAAAATCGCGTTCTGGTGCTGTTTGCGCACCCCGCGCTCGAAAAGTCCCGCGTGAACCGCGTCCTGATTCGTGACCTCGACCGAATCGAAGGGGTCACCTTTCACGACCTCTACGAGGCGTATCCCGACTTCGACGTCGACGTCGAGCGCGAGCAAGCGCTGCTCCTCGAGCACGACGTCATCGTTCTTCATCATCCTTTCTTCTGGTACAGCACGCCTGCGCTCGTCAAACAGTGGGAGGACCTCGTGCTCCAGCACGGTTGGGCCTATGGCAGAGAGGGTACGGCGCTACGGGGCAAGGTGATGATGAGCGCAATCACCACGGGCGGACGTGAAGCTGCCTATCAGTCCGGTGGGCACAATCGTTTCACCATCGCCGAGCTGTTACGGCCAATCGAGCAGACCGCCGTGTTGTGCGGCCTCGACTACCTGCCGCCATTCGTCATTTACGGGACGCATGGGATGCAGGAACCCGAGATCACCGCCCATGCAGCCGACTATCATCGCATGCTTCGGGCTTTGAGCCGGGGAACGCTGAGCTTCGATCTGGCGCGGAGATACGTCAGGATCAACGCCGACCTGGACGCCATCCTCGAGGAATGAGAGCGGACGATGCACGGACAAGGATTCTTCTTTCAAGCGTTCGTCTATCTCGGCGCAGCCGTGATCGCGGTGCCCGTCGCAAAGCGACTCGGATTGGGATCGGTGCTCGGCTACCTCTTGGCAGGGATGGCGATCGGCCCCTTTGGGCTCGGGCTCATCGGCGCCGAGGGTCAGGACGTGATGCACTTCGCGGAGTTCGGGGTCGTCATGATGCTGTTCCTGATCGGTCTCGAGCTGGAGCCGTCGCTCTTGTGGAGAATGCGCGCACCCATCTTGGGGCTCGGGGGATTGCAGGTAGCCATCACGACGGGCGTGATCGGGATCGTGGCGATGTCGCTCGGCTTCCGATGGAACGCGGCGATCGCCATCGGAATGATCTTGGCCCTTTCCTCGACCGCGATCGTGCTTCAGACCCTCGCCGAAAAAGGCCTGATGAAGACGGACGGCGGACAGAGCGCGTTCGCAGTCTTGTTGTTTCAGGACATCGCCGTCATCCCGATGCTGGCAATCCTCCCATTGCTGGCGTTGGAGCCGATGGGGTCTCCGGCCGGCGCTGCAACGGCGGAGCATGGCGCATCGTGGGTGGAAGGTCTGCCTGGATGGGCGCAAACGCTCGCGGTTCTCGGCGCGGTGACGGCCATCGTGCTCGGGGGGCGCTACCTCATGCGACCGATCTTCCGTTTCATCGCCAGGACGCGGCAAACCGAGGTCTTCACCGCTGCCGCGCTGTTGCTCGTCATCGGGATCGCCCTGCTGATGGTGCAGGTGGGGCTGAGCCCCGCCCTGGGCACCTTCCTCGCCGGGGTCGTGCTCGCCAATAGCGAATATCGTCACGAGCTCGAAGCAGACGTCGAGCCGTTCAAAGGTCTCCTGCTGGGCGTCTTCTTCATCGCGGTGGGCGCATCGGTCGATTTCGGGCTGATCCTGGCGGACCCGGCGGGGGTGGTTCTCGCCGTGGGTGCGCTGATCGGCGTGAAGCTAGCGATTCTCCTCGCTCTCGGGCGCATCTTCAAAATGGGCTTCGACCAGAGCCTGATGTTTTCCTTTTCCCTCGCGCAGGGCGGTGAGTTTGGCTTCGTTTTGTTTTCCTTTGCATCACAGCAGGGGATTCTCGATCCCGAAACGACTCAGAGGCTCGTCGCGGTGGTCGCGATCTCCATGGCGACGACCCCGGTTCTGATCCTCTTGAACGAGAAGTTGATTCAACCGCGCTTCGGTACGCGGGAGCACCAAGATCGCGAGGCCGACCTGATCGAGGCGTCGAACCGCGTGATCATCGCCGGCTTCGGACGTGTCGGCGGCATCGTGGGCCGCTTGCTCCGAGCCAATGGCATCAGCGCGACCGTTCTCGAGTACGATTCGGACCACGTCGAGCTATTGCGAAAGCTCGGCCTCAAAGTCTTCTACGGGGATGCGTCCCGCCTCGACTTGCTCCGAGCCGCCGGCGCCGAAGAAGCCGAGGTCATGGTGTTGGCCATCGACGATCACGCCAAGCTCATGGGCTTGGTCGAAACCGTCAAGAAGCATTTTCCGCACTTGCGGATTTTGGCGCGCGCGCGCGGACGTATCGAGGCCTACGATCTCCTCGAAGAAGGGGTCGAGCACGTGTACCGGGAGAGCTTCGACACCTCGTTGCGAATGGGGATCGACGCACTCCGCGCGTTGGGCTCGCGCGCGCATCATGCCCACCGTTCTGCGCAGCAATTTCGGCGACACGACGAGGCAGCGCTCGCTTCGCTTGCCACCGTCCGGCACGATCGGGAGCAGTATGTAAGCGCAGCGCGCCAGCACATTCAGGCGCTCGAGCAGACCATGTTGCAGGACACTCGAGACCGGGACGAGCTCAGGGACGTGGGCTGGGACGCGGATTCGCTACGCAAGGAGTACGGCGGCGAGTGACGCCCATCGGCCGCTGCTCAAATCCAACCGAGCACCGGGCCGAAGACGACGAGGCACAAGGCGTCGAAGCCTAGAATCACGCCCACCACGGCTGCTTGCCGCTTGATGGACGTCATGTCGTGAACCCAATAGGCCACGACGAAGAAAGGGAAATATCCGACTAGAAAGATCAACCACGGGGCGGAGCGATTCCACCAGGAGTAGTCCCAGGTCAGGGCGCCTACCGCATTCAGCAAGTACTCGACGAAGACGGCGAGCGCGGCGAAGAAGACCGCGAAGAGCCACCGGTTCGGCAGGCCGAGAATCCGGGCTTCCTTGCTGGGCAGCATGACGGTGGTCACGATGCCCATGATCGCGAACATGAACGAGATCTCGATGTTGAGACCTATGAGAATCAAATACGCCGTCTCACCGGGGGCCGCCCAGGCCGGCGCGTATCCGCTGAAGTGAAAGATCAGCGAGTTCCAGATCTCGTTGAACCAATCCATCCCCCACAGGGCGAGACCTGCAAACACCACACTGTAGTTCTTTCGGCCGATCTGATCGTGATAGATGTAGAGGACGATCAGCAGCAGGGGGATCACGTACCACTGGAAGTCGGACGGGTCCCTCAGATGCGAGAGCGCGCGCTGCGCGGATTCGGATGGCATGGCCGGGAATTACCCGTCCAGCCGGCATTTGCCAATCCACAAATTGCCCTGGGGAATCGGGTGTTTGAACGATCTTTTGAATCTTGCCGAAGTGGCGCTATCCTCGGGCGGCGGCGCACGGCGGGTCGGAGCGTCGCTTTCAAAACGACGTAAGATGCTACGATTTGTCGCAAATCGATGGTCCTTATTGTCGTTGGCGGTTCTGGTCGCCGGCGTCAGTGGCGGGACCGTTGCTCTCGGGGAGCACACCACGACGGAACGAGAGCTGTTGGGCGAGACGGCCGACGGGCAGCGCGTGCTCCGCGCGCCGGACTTGGACGGCTGGAATGATCGCCGCAAGGCGCCGCGCAACAATCCTGGACAGTCTCCCCTGTTCGGCGCGGCCTTTCATTACGACGCATTCATATACGACGGCGCCACGGCGAGCCCGAAGGTGGCGGGTGTCGTGCGGCGTGGCTCGGTGCTCAGGGTCGGCAGCAAGGTCGGCGGCTCCGGATGCAAGGACGGCGCCTGGTACCAGGCGGTTCCGTTCGGATACGTTTGTACGGCGCTAGGATTCCACGTCAGCGATCAACCGAAAGCAGCCAGTTACGGCGTGCCCCCGGCCGAGGTGGAAAGCCACCTACCCTATCAGTACTCGCGGGTGATCACACAGCGGGCGCCGCGTTACTATCGCATCCCCACCGAGCAGGAAGAGAAGCAAGCGCGGCGCGCCATGGAAAAGAAGGGCCCCACGCCGGAGGTCGTCTCTTCGCTCATGGAGGGGGATTACTTTCTCGCGCTTGCTGAAAAAGAGACTCGCCAGAGTGATGGCGCCGTGTTCTATCGAACCGTCCGCGGTCGTTATGTTCGCGAAAGCGACGTCGAGCTCCGGAACCCCAAACCGATTCGCGGAGAGGAGCTCGGCCGTGGTGGCTGGGAGTTGCCCCTCGCGTTCGTATACGGCGAGGATCGAGACCTCTCGAGCATCGAGGGCGGGGTCGTTCGGGCTACGGGCAAGGCCGAGAAACACGCTAGATTCGTCGTCGAGGAAGAGGTGGTCGAGGACGGCGTGACGTACGTAGGCGGATCGGCGGGATTCGTGCGCAGGGACGAGGTGCGCGTGGCACGTGAGGCGAAGCGCCCGAGCGACGTTCCAAAAGACGCGAAATGGATTCACGTGGACCTGGGTCAACAGACGCTCGTCGCGTACGAAGGAGACGACCCGGTGTATGCGACGCTCATCTCGAGCGGCAAGGAGGGTTATGAGCCGCCCACTGGTTTGTTCCAGGTCCAACAAAAGTACATCTCGACGACCATGAATGCGACAGACCCGATAGATGGGTTCTACGAGGTGGAAGAGGTCCCCTGGACCCTCTACTACCACGGCGGGTACGCGCTTCATGGGGCGTATTGGCACACGGATTTCGGCAAGGTCCGCAGCCACGGCTGCACCAACATCGCCCCCGTCGATGCTCGATGGCTCTACTACTGGAGCGACCCCGAGGTTCCGCCGGCATGGCACGCGGTTCGTTTTCTGCCGGAAACGACCTGGGTCTACTTCACCAATTGAGCACGCCGCGCCCGAGCAAGAGCAGGGCTGCTCCGCCGGCGACGACCAAGATCGCGTTTCGCAACACCGGGCCCTCCACGCGGGGGATCAGGGTTCGGCTCGCACGAAGGCCGAGCCAAACGGCAGGCAACAGCCCGACCCCGACGCCAACCTCGCTCCAGCTGACCTCGCCGGCCGCGGCACGCACGCTGATGGTGATGCAGAGGCCGACGGCGAAGACGAGACCGAGATTGGCACGCACCGTCGGGCCGGAGTCGTTTCGATAGAGGAGCGCGATGGGCGGCCCGCCGATGGCCGATACCATCGCCATGATTCCCGAGGCCACACCCGCTCCAAACTCGCGGCCGGCCGTCCTTCGGAAGCTTCCATGCGTCGAAACGAGCGCGATGCCGGTCAGCACCATGGCCGACATCAGAACGTCGAGAGCCGCCGTCGAAAGCATCTTGAGCAACGCGACGCCGACGAAGGCTCCCGGAACGCGCCCCGCGAAGATCCACAGCGTGCTCCGTACCTCGAGCGCATGGCGCTCTCGCAAGACGATCGCCAGCGTGAGCGGAAACACGACCAGAAGCTGCGGCACCGGCGCGAAAACCGGACCGAGCAAGGATAGTACCGGCACGCTGATGAGCGCGAAGCCGAAGCCCACGGTGCTGTGGAGGGCGGCAGCCACGAAGCTCACGATCAAGGCGATCGCAAACTCGGGTGTCGCAATGTGTGTTACGGCGTCCATGGGCGGTGCTAGGGTACTCACGCTCCGATCATGCGGCCAACCAAGACCACTACGACGAGCCAGCTTTTGTTGGGGGCAGCCGGACGCGCTCTCGGGGTGACGGCGGACGCGCTCGACTCAGCCGTCCGCGGTTTGGAGAACGCCAGGCGAGTCGCCAACTTCCTTCGAGGCCGCATGGAGTTTCGGGTACGGGCGAGCGACGTATTCATTTCCAGCTATCCTCGGTCCGGCACGACGCTGACCCAGTGGATTCTCTATCTGCTGACCCACGAAGAGCAGCCTGACCCGGAGCATCTGACCAAGGTGTCTCCGTGGTTCGAGCGCTCACTCGCGATCGGAGAGCTCACCGCGGCCGATCTCGAGCGGTTTGCTTCGCCGAGAGTATTCAAGAGCCACCTACCGCGCGAATGGCTACCCGATGGAGCACGTTACATCTACGTGGAGCGCGACCCGAAGGACGTGCTGGTTTCGTACTTCCACTTCTATCGATCGTATCTCGGGTTTCATGGCTCGTTCGACGATTTCTACCGCCGTTTCATGGAGGGACGGGTTCAGTACGGGTCCTGGTTCGACCACGTGAGCAGTTGGCGCAAACGATCGACCGACCCCGACGTCTTGCTCGTCCGCTACGAGGATCTGCTGAGCGACCGAAAAGCGTCGATCCGGCGGATCGTCGATTTCCTGGGCTGGGAGCGCGATGAAAGGTGGATCGACCGCGCCGTGATTGAAAGCGGCTTCGATGCGATGAAGCGCCGCGAGTCGGTTTTCGATCATGCGACGGCGCTTCTCCTGGAACGGGGCGTGAGTCAGCGGACCTTTCTTCGTGCTGGCCTCAGCGGAGGCGCAGCGAACGAGATCAGCGAAGCGCAGGCGCGCGAGATCAGGGAGCGAAGCTCGACGGGGCACCGGCCTGCGATTCGACGGCTCTCCGCGTTCCTGCAGTAGACGCTCCGGACGACGCGTCCACCATGAGCTGAAGGAAGCTTTCGGGCGTGCCGGGATCTTCGCCGGTGAGGTGCCGGTAGGCCCGGGCGAGCTTGGCGATCAGACGCCGATAGCCACGGACCGCTGGCGAAACGGCATCGGAATACAGCTTCCGCACGGCGTTTTCTTTCGTGCCCAAAAGAAGGCGGTCTCGGGGCTCACGGCACAGGTAGGGGCATGCTCGCGGCCGCTGCGCGTTCAGAGTTCGCCCGCCGATGGTGTAGACGAACGTCACCTGATCCCCGAAGCGGTTTCGGTAGAGTCGATCGAAGTAGGTCTCGTCGTAGGTGCACGCGGAAAGGGCCCACCCGACTTTCACCGCCGCACCTCGTTCACGCATGATCTCGGTCTGAACGAGCTGTTGGGCGACGTAGCCGTTGTCGATGTCGAGGGCTTGCTGCTTGCGCTCGACCTCGGGGGCCGGAGCCAACGAAGACGAGCGACGAATGTCGACCGGAAATCGGAACCGCTCGATCAACGCTTCCAACGGAGCCTGAGCGAGCGAGGCCGATCTGTGTACGTCGAGCCGCGGCACGCCCGCGTTGCATGCATTGCTGTCTGCAATGAGGATGAAGCTTCTGCTGAGACCGAGCTCTCTGCGCACCATCTCTTGGGCGAAGACCAGGATCAGCACGTCGACCGGGAGACCGCAGCTCGCTTGGTCCGCGGCCACGCCGACGCCAAACCAAGCCGATGTCGTCGCGGCGAGCGCCTGCTGCGAGATCACCGGCTCGTATTGCCGCCTGGCGAAAAGCTCTTGGCGGTTCGTGAGCGATGCGAGGCGCTCCCCCAAAATGTCCGTCGCTGCTGGGTTGGTCATCACGCGTGTCGTTGCAAGGCTCGATCGGCACCCTAGCGGACATGGCCCAAGGCCGCAAAAACCTTTGAGCTTGGAAAGGTGTGAATACTTACACCATTAAGTTGTTCAGGCGTCGCGGAAAGGTCATGCTGAAAGCTTCGGAGGGATTGCTTGAGAATCCTTGCTTGTTGCACGTGCCTCGGGCTGTTGGCCGCCCTGGGGGCCTCCTTCGAGTCGAGCCACGCACAAGACACGCCCTGGAAGCGCCGGATGCGAACCGGCGTCGTCTTGGACGACCCTTCGGCGCGGGCGCCGACAGCCGGTCCGGGGACGTTGACTGCGCAGGAGCTGCGCCGACTCGGGCTGCGTCCGCGCGGTGCGGGATTGGTGGATCTATCCCATTGGCCGGACGAGCCGCCGTCGCCTGCAGACGTCTCACCCCAAGAGCTGGCCCAGGCCATGCGGCAGTTGTGCCCGGCCTCGGTAGGCACCCGAGACCTCGAGCGATACGCCCTCGCCATCGTCCGGTACGGCCGAGAGTTTTCCGTCGATCCTTGGCTCCTGGCTGCGCTGGTGTACACGCAGGGTTACTGCAGCGAGGAGATCGACAACGGCTACGGAACTGGGCTGACGCTCATCAACGTGGGCATGCACGAACGGCACGTCCGAAACGGCGTCTATCATTTTGCGGTTCGCACCGAGCGCGGCTGGGAGCGCGAGGAGCTCGACGTCGGAGAATTTCCCTTTCGCCGCGCCGCCCTCGGGAATCCAGAGCCAAACCTCTACTTCGCGGCGGCCTTGCTCAGCGTGTTCGGACGACAGTGCCCGGACATCGATCGGGCCTTTCACTCGGCTCCACACCGGCATCCGGTTTCCCATTTCGTCTGGGGCGACCGGGTGGGAGATACCGGACCGGAGGACCGAATTCTCACCGCGCGGCGGCGCTTGCTGAACAGCCATGCGCAAACCAACCGACCTGGCGGAAACCGCCTCGGCGACCTGGCTTTGGTCAGCCCGCTAGACGGATATCCGCGAATCGTCACCAGCGGTCTCGGGGAGCCCCGCGACCATGGCAGGCGGCCGCACCGAGGAATCGACTTCGCATCGGAATATGGAGAGCCGGTCCGGTCCGTCGCAGCCGGGCGAGTCACCTTCGCCGGGGTCGACTGGGAGCGCAAGGCACACATTCCGCTCGAACCATGGGGCGCCACCATCGTGCACGAGCGGCACATGGGGCCGAGGGGGCTTTTCGTGGAGGTCGACCACGGCAACGGCGTGGTTTCTCTCTACGCCCATCTCGCGACTTACGAGGTGAAGATCGGCGAGCATGTCGAAGCAGGCCAGCGGCTCGGCGAAGTCGGAAGGACCGGCGTGCGGGACTCGGGTCCGCACCTGCATTTCGGCTTGTTCCGACACGGCGAGGTGTTGGACCCCTTGGACCATCTCGCCCCGTACCTGTTTCCGCCAGAGCTCACCAAGCGTGGACACGCGGAGCTCGCGAAACGGTACTCTGGTCGAGCACGCGAAGCAGCTTCAGCCCGAACGTCGCGGTCTGCCCGCGTAAAGCGCGGCCGAGTCTCACTCCGATAGCGTTACTGCCCCGCGGGACAGGTACGCTCGTCAGGCCACTGTTGAAAGATGCGTTCGACGGCTTCGCGCACTTGGGCGTCGTCAGGCGTCGGGTCGAGGACCGCTTGGGCCAGGCCGGCAAAGACCGCGTCGGGCTCTTCGCCCGAGGCTGCGGGCGGGAAGCCGACCGGAACGAGTAAGCTGCCCACGTCATACTGGACGTACTGGGGACACCAATAGGCGCAAGGATCCCAGTACCAACCCCAATAACCCCACCAATAGCCGCCGCAACAGTCGTAGTAGTAGCCCTCTTCGGTTTCACGGGCGAGCCCGTTCGCCGCCCACACATCGGGCTGGTTCTGCTCGGTGACGTCTTCGGGCCGAATGAAGGTCAGGCAGACGGGCTCGGCCTGCATCGCCTCGATGATGAGGTTGTTCACCGCGTCGTTGAAGGCTTCCTGGTCGGAGTCGAGATCGGGAAAATCGGGGTTCTGTTCTGCGATCTCTTTTGTCACGACGCTGAACGTCTGAAACCGTGTGAAATCGACGGTCTGGTCGTATCTCGTACTCACCGCGACCGACGAAGAGTCGTCCGCACAGCCAGCGGCCAGCAGAGCGGAGGCAACCAAGAAAGTGCAAAGAAAGCGGTTCATGAGCAAAACCTCCCGAGGCTTGGCAGTAGCATGCCCTGGTGGCGCATCAATCTGCATGAGCCCTCTAGAGCCGTTATACTCTGAAAGATGCCGAGGGTGAGTCAATGAAGCGCGTGCGCTTGGGTCGCATCCATGCCCACGCCGTCAGCGCCATGGAGGCGCTCGACGCGGTGGGGCGTCTCATCGCCGAAGGAAAAGGGGGGTACATCGTCACCCCGAACGTCGATCACGTCGTACAAGCCGAGCGCAGTGACGACCTGGCCGCAGCCTACCAAGACGCGAGCCTTTCGCTGGTCGACGGGCAGCCCTTGCTTTGGCTCTCGCGTCTCATGAAAGACCCTCTTCCAGAAAAGATCTCTGGCAGTGACTTCGTGCCCTTGCTGATGGAGAGAGCCGCTCGGGAAGGCTGGCGTGTTCTCTTTCTCGGAGCCGCCGAGGGCGTGGGCGCCAAGGCCGCCGATGTGCTTCGTGAGAAGCACCCCACCTTGCAGATCGTAGCGGTCGAGTCTCCAGTCTTCGGGTTCGACCAGGATCCTGCCGAATGCGAGCGCGTCTTGGAACGAGTGCGTGCGGCCCGGGCCGACCTCGTCGTGATGGCCCTGGGCTGCCCCAAACAGGAGCTGCTCATGCATCGATGGAAGCCCGCGATCGCGCCCGCAGTGGCCATTGGCAGCGGGGCGACGCTCGACTTCATCGCGGGTAACATCCCGCGTGCGCCGTCGTGGATGTCCCGCTACGGCTTCGAGTGGTTGTTTCGGCTCGCGCGCGAGCCACGCCGTCTGGCGCATCGGTACTTGGTGCGCGATCCGCAGATCGTCGGCGTCGCGTGGAGAATGATGCGACTCACGCCCCAAGCTGGGGCAGACGAGCAAGCTCAGCGCAAGTCGTGAGCGGCGGATTCTCGATCGCCCGGACTGGATGACCGCCCGAGCTCGTTCGGTGGGCTCGGCGCCGGCGGCACGATGCTCTCGGGCGGGATGGTCGTACGCAACATCCGCGTGCCCCACGGCGCGCGCGCGATTACGAATAGCGAAAGCAGAATGAGCGCGAGCACGATGCCTGCCAGCCACGGGTTCGGCTCGCGCTTCTGAAAGATGTCGCCGGTGCCGACCTCGGGCGTGCTTCGCGGCGCGATCTCGAGACCGTACTCCTCCGCGAGCTCGACGATGCGAGTGATGTGGATGCCCGGCACCCCGGTCTTGAGAAACGCCCCCAAGACCGAGGGCGGCATGTCCTCGATTCCCCGGGGCAGACGCGTATTCACCCCCGGAACGAACTTGCGTTTCCCGACCTTGGTGCCGACTGAGACGGTGCCTCCGCCCACGTTGATGTACGCCTTGATTTGGCGGTCTCCGGCAGCCTCGTAGTACACGCGAACACGTTCGCGAACGCGGTCCTGATCGACGAGAGCCAGGCTTGGCGTCGGCTTCTCGGCCTCCTCTTCCTCCGCTGCGTTTTCCGCTTTGGCGGCGGCCTCCTCCGGCTCGATCTCGGTGAGAGCCGGCACCTTGTTTCGCTCGATCGCACGCTCGAGCATGCGTATGCCTCGCTTGCTCAGGCCGATCGCTTCGTCGCCGACTCCGCCAAGAGACGCCGCAGCGGACTTATAAGGGAACACGTCCGCTTTTCGAAGCTCGGCCTCCATGTCGAGCCAGGTGAAGGTCGGCTCGTTGGCTCCCCACTGCGAGGCGGCCGTGCTGGTGACGATGATCGGTTCGACGCCCAGGGCGCTGACCGCGGAGTAGACGGCCACGTTCATCGCTGGGAAGGAGCCAGATAGGCCCAGGGCCACCACATCGCCGCTTCGAACGCCCAAATCCTTCAGCCATTGGACTACCACCGCGGCGAAGTTCGGGTTCACCGAAGTCTGCTTCGACACGAGGCTGCCGCTTCCGCTCGTGATGGGCGACAATACCTCGCCGATCAACCGAGACTCGGCTGGATCGGTCTTGGTTCGGAGGCTCAGTCCTTTGCGTTCAGCAGCGGCCGCAATGACCTCGAACGCCTCTTCGGCCTTTCGGGCCGCGAGTATCTTTTCGGCATAGTAAGGCTGTTGCTCCTCGGAAGGGAATACCTCCACGGCGATCAGACCGATGATCGCCAGAGCTGCAACCAGCGCCCGCTGCACCTGGGATGCCCCCGAGGGCTTCCAGTACATTCCCCTCATATCCGAACGTCTCCGAGGAAGATGATCAATACCATGCGAACGATGACCGCAGCCGTGAGAAGGCTCAGCGTCGTCTCCAGCACGCCCTGACGCTGATACCAAATCGCGATCAAACCGGGGATGATGAACCCGATGATGGCGCCTTCGGCAAACGGCGTGACCGGGCTTTGGAGCCACATGCGAAACACCATGCCGACCAGATACCCGATGAGAATGGTGAGCGCGGTGCGCCTGCGGCCGTATACGATCGCGATCTGCGAAAGCCCCTTGAGAAAGCCGAACGTCAAGAGCGCTGCCAGTAGGGTGAGGCCGACGTCTACCGGCTTGTCGGCATAGAGAGCGATGTAACCGGGAACCACCATGCCCCCGGCGGCGAGGCCGAAGAGCTCTCCATAAAGAAGGCTTGCCGTCAGGCCGAGCCCAATCGACAAGGTCAACAACTCAATTTCTGGCATGGTCCTTCCCTCGATTGGCGAAGTATTCGGCGAGGGCCAACCCTGGGCCCGCGATGTTGCCGAGACCCATGACCAGGGCCGAGGATTCGGCGAGGCCCAGCAGAATCTCGAAGATGTCCGCGGGATGAGTGCGATCGACGAAAACCAATCGCGTGGGGTCGAGGCCGTTTCTCACCGCGGCGCGCGCAAAGATGTATTGTCCGGTTCCCAATAGCACGACTTCGTCGGCCTGCGTCCAGGTGGCATAGGACTCGGCGAGCTGCTCGGAGCGATTTGCCCGGTCGGAACGGCAATTGAAGACCGCGATCCGCCGGCTCAGCTCGCGGTGCCTGCGTAGGGACTGCTCCCAGATGTAACGCGTCGACGTGGGATCGTTGGCGGCAAAGCCGTTCACGAACACGATGGTGCGTCCAAAGAACTCGACCTCGTCTTCCGTCATCGCGCCGGGATCGGGCTTCGCTCTCCACATTCCGCGAAGCGCCGTTTCGTTGTCGATGCCCAGCTCTTCGCACACCGACAGGGCGAGCTCGACGTTCTCCTCGTGCTCGAGATAGGAGAAGCCGGCCATGTCGTCCTCCGTCACCGCACGACTGATGTCCTTCGACCCGCGGAACCGCGAGCCCCGATCTTCGACGGCCCACTGAAACAAAGGCCGATGCTTTCGTTCCGCGGTGACGAGAACCCCGCCTACGGGAACGGTCGCGGCAAGCGCGAGGGCCACGTCTTCCTCGGTGGGACCCATCACGTCGAGGTGATCGGGCCGCGCGTTGGTGATGACGCCATGGGTAGCGCGAATCAGCTTCGACTCGGACAGCCACTGCAATTGCGGTTGAAGCGCCATGCACTCGACGACGAGAGCATCCGCACGCTGGGCCGCGGCCATGGTGACCGATTGCCTCTGCTCGATGATGTTGGCGCCGCCCGGTCGATAGACCGGGACCTCGCGACCGTTGGGCAAGATGAAACGAGGGACCGTACCCGTGGTCTTGGCCACACAACGGATGCCGGCCTCGCGAAGCCCGGCGGCGATGAGGCGGGTGACGCTGGTCTTGCCTCGTGTACCGTTGACGTGGACTCGAATCGGGATGCGCGCGAGCCGACGGCGATGGAGGATCAGCTCGATCGCTCCCAAGACGATGAGGACTCCGCACGCGCTGAGAAGAATGGTGATCTCTTTCGGCACTCGACTCGCCCCCCGCAGGCCTTCCAAAACGGCCGCGGACGCAGCCTCTTACCAGGTCGCAAGTGCGCAGCAAGCTCCACCGAGGTTCTGCACCGGCCGCGCGACGCTCGGAATCCAGTGCTGCGGCACACGGAAGCACGGCGACGCGGCCGAATGCTGGAAGTAGGCTCCGGGTGCGAACAAAATTGTAAAGAACTGTCGGCGACTCTGGACACCTACACCCGAAAGGGTTCATACGGAAGGGGAGAACCGAAAAGGGAAAAGGGGTCTCGCGACCTTTCACCCGGCTTCGGCCGACGGTGACGGGTCTTTCGGAGACAGTCAGGGCGGGTCGCGTTCGGGGGGACGGCGGCCCGCCCTGCAACTCCGGTTTTCCCTAGGTCATGCGTGACCGTTCAAGACGGTCGCTTCGAGGTGCTGGCAGGTTCGCTCGATGCCCTCGTCTACGCTGACCGCGGGATTGTAGCCGAGCTCGCGCCGCGCTTTTTCGATGCTGAAATAATGGTGCGTGCACATGTAGCGAATCGCGAACCGCGTGAGGCCGTCCTCCGCGTTGAGCGTGCCGCCCTTCAGCGTATCGATGCCTTCTTTGACGGCGGCGATCGCATACACGAGCCCTTTGGGCACCCGATACTTGATCGGCGGAAATCCGAGGCGTGCCGCCACCTTGCGAATGAAGTCCCAAAACGGCATCGGCTCGCCGTTGGTGATGAAGTACGCCTGCCCCGCGGCAATGCTTTCCGGACCGCCAGCCGCGAGCGCCTCGTCGGCGAGCAACACCGCGTCGACCAAGTTGGTCACGTAGGTGTAGTCGGACAACCAAACACCCCTTCCGACCTGCACCCGAAGCTGGCCGGACTGCGCTTTGTCGAGCAACGCAGGCATGAAGCGATTGTCACCCGGGCCGAACACCACGTGGGGGCGAAGCGCGCAGGTAGCGACCCCGTGCTTGCCATTGGCCGCGAGGACGCGCTTTTCCGCCTCGATCTTGCTGTCTGCGTAGGGCGCCTGAGACACCGACGAATACGGCAGGCTCTCGTCTCCGTTCTCGATGTCTTTGCCTTCGTAGACGACACTGCCCGAGCTGATGTACACGAACCGGGGCACGCCATTTTGCTGAGCCGCCTGCAGCATGTGCTCGGTGCCCCCGAGGTTCACCGCCCATACCAGATCCTTTCGATTCTGCTTGGTATGGACGACCGACGCGTTGTGGATGATCGTGTCGACCCCACGGCAGGCTTCGTTGACGGCAGCCTCGTCCGTGATGTCGATGCGGCGGTAGTCGACGCCTTCGACTGGGCATCGCGGCGCCACGTCGATGACGATGACGTCATCGCCCCTCGCTAGGAGCCCGCGAGCTATCGCTGCGCCCACGAATCCGCAGCCTCCGGTGACCACGCTGACGGTCATCGTCTACTCCACCGTACCGAAGATGATGTCCGGCAACGGCGTGATCGATGCGTAGTTTCCAGAACGCATGCTGTGGTGATGTCGATCGTGCTTCGCAGCCAAGATTCCCAACGTCTTCAACGGAAAACGTGGAACGTCGACTCCAGCATGATTGAGTATGTTGAACGCCGTATAGGTGATGAAGAGGGCGCCGAGCGTGTAGATGTGGACGCCGCCTACGAGCGCAACCGAGCCAAAAAACAAGCCGAGCCCGAGCACGGTCTCCACCGGATGGAGCAAGAGGCTATCGATGACGCGAGGGTTTCGGGCCGCGTGATGAACCGAGTGCACCCCGCGGAGGATCTTCCACTCGTGAAAGGGGTATCGGTGCATGAAGTAGTAGCCGAAGTCGTAGATGAGGATGACGGTCACCGCCTCGAGGACGTACCGCCATGCGGGGATGGCACGGTCGTAATACAAGTAGTCGGCGAGACCGAACATCGCCGAGAAGATCAGTGTGATGGAAACAGCCGAGTTGAGAGCGGCCCGCCAGTAGAGCTCCCGATCGCTCTTCGAGCGATGAGGATCGTCGCTGATCAAGTACTGTTGGGCCTTCTGCGATCGATACACGACCAAGAGCGCCGCGATGGCGAGACCGGCCGATGCGTAACTGGCCAGGATGACGAGCAAAGCCTTCATGTCGGTTTCCGTTGGTTCATGTTACCACCTAGTGCACCATCCTGAGAATCAGCGTGCCCGCGACCATGAACGCAAACACGGCCGCCGCGGCAAGCTGAGACGCCCGCTTGCCGTAGGAAGATTTCACGGCGGAGGCTGCGCGAAACGACGTGGAGTCCCCATCGAGCTCGAGCGGTTCCGATCCCGCGGGGACGCTTTGGCAAAGAAGGGCCACGCCTCGCGCCACGTCTTTGTCCGAGAGCGCTTCGTGCGTGCGCATGTGGACCTTGCCGGTCTTGACGTGCGCCATGCAGGATCCGCAAAAACCCGACTGGCAAGAGTGCGCCGGCCGTAGGCCTGCGGCCTGCGCACACTCGAGCAGGGTCTTTCCTCGTGTGTACGGCACGGTGCGTGAGCGTCCCTCGAGCCAAAGACTGAAGGCGTCGGGAGCGTCGAAAATCCCGACCTCGGCTTCATCGACGCGATCCGGGTCCGCCGGAGAGACGAAACGCTCGATGTGAATGAGCTCCTCGTGCGCGCCGGACGCCACGAGCGTGCTTTCGATCCGATCCATGAAGGGCTCGGGGCCGCACAGGTAGAATTCCGCGACGTCCGCGTCGTGGAGCATGGCCTGAACGTCCGACGCACGGAGGTGTCCCCCGTCGCAATCGAGGTGATGCCGAAGGTCGACTCTTCCCGGGTGCGAGGCCAAGAGACGCTCGAGCTGCGCGGCGTAGATGATCGACTCTCGATCGCGGTTGGCGTAAAGCATGGTGACCGGACGTTTGGTCGTCACCAAAGCGCTCTTGAGCAGCGAGATGATCGGCGTGATTCCACTGCCTCCGGCAAACAGAAAGAGCGGTCTGCTCGAGCGGGTGTCCGGGTCGAGCACGAAGCGGCCTCGAGGCACACTGGCGCGGATGGAATCGCCTACTCGAAGGCGGTCGTTCATCCAGTTCGAGACACGCCCGCCCTCGACTCGTTTGACGGCGATTTCCAAGGGCTCGCCGAGCTCCGGGCAGCTCGAAAGCGAATAGCAGCGCCTGATGTCTCCGTCATCCGAGGGCAGGCTGAACGTGAGGTGCTGACCTGCCCGATACTCGAACGCCGCGGCGAGCCCGGCGGGCACGGAGAGCTGAAAGGAGCTGCAGTCGGCCGTCTCCCGAGTCACTGCGGATATGGTCAGCGCGTGCAGCTCGACGGTCATCACGCCTCCGAAACCCGAGCGACCTCGAGCGCGGAACCGAGGTGCTCGGGCCTGCAATAGCTTCTCAGAAGGTGGCGGATCGCTGCGTCGGCGACTTGGTCCATTGGCTCTTCGGCTGCACGATTCATCCATAGCGCGAGCCGAACCTGCTGTGTGGCAATGGCCATTCTCGCCATCAGCTCGGGATCTTCATCGACGAAAACCCCTTCCTCGATTCCTCGGCGGAACAAGTCGGCGAACAAGGCCAGACCGGCCCCCAGCGCCTCGATCTGCTCGGGGCTTCGCAAGAGCTCGACGGTCGACCACGCAGTGACCTCCTTGAGCTGCATCCTCGTGAAGTCGCGGCGCTCCATGAAGAACCGGAGCTGGGTGCGGGTGCCGGCGATGAGCTGCTCGAGCACCGGCATGTCGTTTCGAACGACCTCCTGAACGAGCCCCATCACTTCGGCCAAACGTCGGCGATGAACCGCCCGGTAAATCTCCCACTTCGACTCGAACACGCTGTAGAGCGTGGTGAGCGACACTCCGGCTTCCGAAGCGATGCGCTGGACCTTCGTCGCCTCGTATCCATCGTCGCCGAACACTCGCTCCGCGGCGTCTAGAATCGCCTCTCGGTAGAGCTGGCGTTTTCTGTCCCTGAGGTTCTGCTGAGGGTTTTCCGCGGGGATCGGGCTAGACGCCATGACCGGAATGCTAGTGTGGAAAACCGGAATGTCAATTCCGATGCCCGGGCCGATGTGGCCGGGGGGCGCCCGGTCAACGGCGATCGTGCTCCGGAATCTCCGCCAGCTTGATGACCGAC
>DATIUW010000198.1:0-2374 GCA_035466435.1 Polyangiales bacterium
GTTGGGTAGAACCCAGACGCCGATGAACACGGCCGTCTGGCCGGTGAAGTTGACGCGCTCGTCGTAATTCACGGCGCCGAGCGCGACCTCCGCGATGTCCTCGAGCCGGACGATGGTCCCGCCTTGCTCTCGGACGACCAAGCGCTTGAACTCTTCGACCGACTGGAGGTCCGTGTTGGCCGTCAGATTGACCTGGATGAGCGACCCCTTGGTCTGTCCCACGGCGGCGAGGTAGTTGTTGGCGGCCAAGGCGTCCCGCACCTGCGCAGGGCCGATCTTGTGAGCGGCCATGCGCTCCGGTTTGAGCCAGATCCGCATGGCAAAGGTACGCGCACCGAGAATCTCGGCGCGCTGAACCCCATCCACGGCAGACAGCCGCGGCTGGACCACGCGCACGAGGTAGTCCGTGATTTCGTTCTGTGCGAGAAAGTCCGAAGAGAAGCTCAGGTAGGCCGAAGCGAACTGGCTGTCGACTGACACGATGTCGAGAATCGGAACCTCGGCCTCGGGCGGAAGGTCGCCGCGCACCTGGTCGACTTTGGCGCTGATCTCGGAAAGGGCCCGAACTGCATCGTAGTTGAGGTCGAGATTGGCGCGGATGATCGATACGTTCTGGCGGCTCTCCGAAGCGATGTAGTCGATGCCGTCCGCGGCGGCGATGGCGCGTTCGAGGGGCGTGGTGATGAACCCACGAACGAGCTCGGCATTGGCGCCGACGTACGCGGTGGTCACGGTGATGGCGGCGTTCTCGCTCCGCGGATACTGCCGGACGGTGAGCGAGCGGATCGCCTGCAAGCCCGCGATGACGATGACGAGGTTGACCACGACCGCGATGACCGGACGGCGGATGAAAAGGTCGGTGATCTTCACGGCAGGGGCTCCGGCGACTACTCGTTGGGAGGTGTAGGCTCGGCGCTGAACTCAGGCGCCAGATCGTTTCTGACGATGACGGCCATCCCGTTTTGAAGCTTGAACGCGCCCGTCGAGACGACCGTGTCGCCGGGCTTCAAACCCGAGGTAACGGCCACCAGGTCTCCACGCCTCTCACCCAGACGGACGAATACCTGCTCGACGATGAGCTGCGTTTCTCCGGCTTCCGTTTGCTCTTCTTTGGTGATGTAAACCGAATCTCCGTACGGCGCGAAGAGCACGGAGCTCACGGGGATGGCCGGGATTTCGCGCGCCTCGGGCCGCAGGACCGTCACGTCGACGAACATGCCCGGTCGGAGCTTCCCGGTGGGGTTGTCGACCAGGGCGCGCACGGTGAAGTTCCGCGTGCTGGTGTCGATCTTCGCGTCGACCACCTCGACGTTGCCCTTCCAGGTCTGCTCCGCAAAGGCATCGGTCGTCACCTCGACTTCGTTCCCGGCATCTATTTGGGACAGCGCTTGCTGCGGAAGCGAGAACTCCACGTAGATCGGATCGGAGGACTGAAGCGAAACGATTGGTGCACCGGATTGCAGAACCTCGCCCTGGTCGATCTGGCGGATCCCGAGTCGGCCCGAGAACGGTGCGCGAATGGTCTTTTTCGCGATCACGGCCCTCACGTTCGCAACGGCCGCCGCCGTTTGCGCTGCACGGGCGGCTGCCGCGTCGAGATCGGCCTCGCTGCCGGCGCCCGCAGCGCGAAGCTTCTTCATGCGTTCCAGGTCGAGAGATGCAAGTCGGGCGGTCGCTTGAGCCGAAGCCAGCTCCGCGCGCTCGATGGACGTATCGAGCCGGACCAGAAGCTCGCCCTTTTTCACCATCTCGCCGGACTCGAAAGCGATGACCTGAACCGTGCCTGGAACCTCACTCGAGATCGTCACCCCTTGGACCGCCACGACGGACCCGACGGCCGTGAGCTGGGACTGCCATTCGACTCGACGCACTTCCGTGGTGGTGACCGCCTGGGCCGGGGGCACGTACGCCTCGCCTGCCGCAATCATGGCCCGAATCTGCGCGACCTTGATCGCGCCGAGAACCACGACGGCGAGCACGACCACGCTCACTGCCACCAGGATCGATTTCGTTCTGCGTTTCATGTTGGGGAGAGGACGGAAAGGGCGTTTCTAGGGCCGATCGGGGCCAATCGGGAGGGGTCCCTAGCGCGCCCCGGCAGCGGAGCAAACGGTCGGCTATCGCCGCTTGGTCAGTCGCCTGCGGATGCTTCCGTTCTGCCGAAAACCGAGTCGAGGTGGGCCACGAGCTTCGGAACGATCCGCTCGTAGGCGTCCTCCTGGAGATAATGCCCCGCGTCGGGAATACGCAAAACGTCCGCGTCAGGGAAATCTTTCAGCCAGAGTTGGTCCAGATATTCCGGCAGGAATGCGATGTCCTTCATCGCCCATGCGATCATCGTCGGCTTGTCCTGGAGACGGCTGAGACCCTCTTC
>DATIUW010000199.1:0-4756 GCA_035466435.1 Polyangiales bacterium
ACCGCGAGCTTCGCAACAGCGGGCACAGCCGGTCAGACATCGTGGCTTTCACGAACGCCGTGCTCGAGCTCGTGACGTCCGAGCTTCGTGACGCCCAAGAAGCAGCCGAGTGACGATCGCGCTCGTCCTCGCATAGCCGCAAAACCACAAGTTATTCGCGCCTTTGGCTTCTTGACCCCGACGCCCCGCGCAGCTAGGTTCCGCGTCCGCACGCGACGTGCAAAAGGCGCAGCGCTGCAGCACATAGGGGAATCGAACCAATGGCAACCAAAGTCGGAATCAATGGCTTCGGGCGGATCGGGCGCTGCATCGCCCGAATCGTCGCCGAGGGCGGAAGCGACGTCGAAATCGTCGGAATCAACGACCTCACCAGCGCGGAGATGCTCGCACATCTTCTCGAGTGGGACTCGGTACACAGACACTTCTCTCATCCGGTTCGGGCGGAAGACGGCGCGATTTGGATCGGCGACCGACGTATTCCCGTGTCGGCCGAGAAGGATCCCTCCAAGCTCAACTGGAAGGAGCTCGGCGCGGAAGTCGTCCTCGAGTGCACCGGCCTGTTCCGAACCAAGGAAGCCGCGTCCGCACATCTGAAGGCCGGGGCAAAGCGCGTCATCATCAGCGCGCCGGGTAAGAGCGGCATCGACGGCACCTTCGTGGTCGGCATCAATACCGATCAGTTCGATCCCGAAAAGCATCAAGTGATCAGCTGTGCATCGTGCACCACGAACTGCCTCGCTCCCATCGCCAAGGTGCTGAACGATTCGTTTGGAATCGTGAAGGGCCACATGGTGACCGTGCATGCGTACACCAACGATCAGCGCATTTTGGACCTCCCCCACAGCGACATGCGCCGAGCGCGTGCCGCAGCGCTTTCGATGATTCCGACATCCACCGGCGCGGCGACGGCCATCGGCCTCGTCCTGCCCGAGCTCAAGGGCAAGCTCGACGGAACCGCGATTCGCGTGCCGACTCCGAACGTCTCGCTCGTCTGCCTGACGGCTCAGGTCGGGCGCAGCACCGACCGTGACGAGGTCAATCGCGCGCTCAAAGAAGCGGCGGAGGGTCCGCTCCGCGGCATCTTGGCCTTCGAAGAACGCTCGCTCGTTTCGGTGGACTTCATGGGCAATCCTCACTCGTCGATCTGCGACGCGGAGCAGACGCAGGTCGTCGGCGGAGACCTCGTCGAGGTGCAGAGCTGGTACGACAACGAATGGGGTTTCTCCCGACGCATGGTCGATTTGGTCCGGATCGTCGCGAACGCGGGGTGAGCTGGTGGCCTCTACCATTCGTTCGATCGAGGAGCTGACACTCGAGGGCGTCACGACGTTCATCCGCGTCGACTTCAACGTGCCGTTGAAGAACGGCCAAGTCACCGATGACACGCGGATTCGCGCCGCCCTGCCCACCATCCAACATGCACTCGGCGAAGGCGCCCGTGTCGTGTTGGCGTCGCATCTCGGGCGGCCCAAAGGAAAGGTCGTGCCCGAGCTTTCGCTCGAGCCGGTGGGTGCGCGCCTGGCGGAGCTCCTCGATGACGTCGAGGTTCGGTTGACCGACGATTGCATCGGAGACGGTGCTCGCAAAGTGGTCCAAGACCTTCGTGACGGGCAAGTGGCGCTCCTCGAGAACTTGCGCTTTCACCCGGGCGAAAAAGCCAACGACGTCGACTTTGCGCGAGAGCTGGGCGGCTCCTGCGGCGCCTACGTAAACGATGCGTTTGGTGCTGCGCATCGGGCTCATGCTTCGGTGAGCGCCCTTCCCGGTTTGATCGAGGAACGCGCCGCAGGGTTCTTGATGCGGCGCGAGCTCGAGGCGCTCGACAAGCTGCGCACCAATGCGCCGCGTCCGTACATCGCGGTGCTCGGCGGCGCGAAGGTGAGCGACAAGATCGGTGTCATGGAAGCGCTGCTCGGAAAAGTCGATGCGCTTCTCGTCGGCGGCGCGATGGCCAATACGTTCTTGGCGGCGCGTGGGCTCGGCGTGGGCAAGAGTCTTTTCGAGCAGGACAAGCTCGCGTTGGCCCGAAGCCTGATGAGCACGGCCGAAGAAAAAGGCGTCGACTTGATCCTCCCCGTCGACGTCCGCGTCGGCGATTCGACCGAGGCGAGCGAGGCGCAAACGGTGTCCGTCGACGCAATCCCCTCGGATGCCATGGCGCTCGACATCGGACCCGAAACCGAGAGGCGCTTTCGCGAACGGCTTCGCCGCGGGCAGGCCGTATTCTGGAACGGGCCCATGGGCTTGTTCGAAAACCCCGCGTTCGCAGTAGGGACGTTGGCCGTAGCGCGTGCGGCGGCAGACTGTCCCGGTTTCAGCGTGGTCGGCGGCGGGGATAGCGTCGCGGCGATTCAGCAGGCCAATCTCGGCGGCCGTTTCGATCACGTGTCCACTGGCGGCGGCGCCTCGCTGGAGTACCTGGAGGGACGCCCGTTGCCCGGCGTGGAGGCCCTGAGGACATGACCAATCGCAAGCCCATGATCGCGGGCAACTGGAAGTTGCACAACACCATCGCCCAATCGAAAGAGCTGGCAGGAGCGATCGCGGCCCACGTGGGCGGCGGCCTCGCCTGCGAGGTGGTCGTGGCTCCGGTTGCCACGTCCCTGAGCGCGGTGAGACAGGCCACCGATGGGACTGCGGTCGGGCTCTCGGCGCAGAACACGCACTGGGAGGATTCGGGTGCGTTCACCGGCGAGCTGAGCCCGTTGCTCCTGCTCGACGCTGGATGCAGTCATTGCATCGTCGGTCACTCGGAGCGACGGCAGTATTTCGGAGAAACCGATGCCGGGGTGCGCAAGAAGGTCTCGGCCTTGCTGGTGCACAAGATCGTTCCCATCGTCTGCATCGGCGAGAGCCTGGAGCAGCGCGAGGCGGGCAAGACCCTCGACGTCGTGCTCGGCCAGATCGAAGCGGCGACCGATGGTCTCGATGCAGTCGCCTTGGCACCATTGGTGGTGGCCTACGAGCCCATCTGGGCCATCGGCACCGGCCGAACGGCCAAAGCCGCAGATGCCCAAGAGGTGCATCGGGCGATTCGGGAGCGTTTAGGCGAGCTCAAAGGCCAGTCTTGGGCGACCTCGGTGCGCATTCTCTATGGTGGAAGCGTGAAACCCGGCAATGCGGACGAGCTGCTTGCCGAGCCCGACGTGGACGGTGCGCTGGTGGGCGGCGCCTCGCTTTCGGCCGAAGATTTCATTCCGATCATCGATGCCGGCGTTCGCCGCGCGGAAAGTTGAATCCATGTATACGTTCGTCTCCATCGTCTATGTCTTCGTGTGCTTGTTCCTCATCCTGGTGGTGCTCTTGCAGTCGGGCAAAGGCGGCGGCTTGGGCTCGGCGTTTGGGGGCGGCACGAGCCAGCAGATCTTCGGCGGCGCCGGAGCCGGCAATTTGTTGACCAGGCTGACGGCAGTATTCGCCTTTGCCTTCATGGTGCTTTCGGTGTGGCTTGCGTTTCTTTCGACGTCGGGGGAGCAGGCGCTCGAGCGCGCGGTGCGCGAGCAGACGGCCGCCCAAGAAGCTGCGGCTGAAACCGAGGAGGCGCCGGAAGGGGCCGCGCCCGCCGAAGAGTCCGAGCCCACGCCCGCGACCGAGACGGAGTAGCGCCAGGCTAGAAGAGCCGCTGAGCCGCTCCTCGAGCGCCCAGGCGGTGGAGCGATGCTCCTGACGGGGCTCGGTCGCGAGACTTCATGTGCTCCAATGTGAGCGTGTGGGCTGCCGCACACGACGGGGACGTGTCCTATACAGCGTCTTGAAGTGCTTCGGCGTCGGGGTATGATGCCCCGATGGATCTCTTGGTCCCCGCGATGGGGAGGTGGTAATGGCGCGTTTTCTTGATTTTCCGTTGCCGAAGGCGACGGCATGGCTTTTTTGTTTGGTTCTTGCGATCGGTTGCGGAGGCGGCGGCGAGTCTGTTGATGGCACCGGCGGAACCGGTGGTGGAACGACTCGTTTCTGCGAGACCGACGCGGAGTGTTTGGCAGGTGCAACCAACCCGTGCGCGGAGCCGTCGTGCGACACGAACGCGGGCGTTTGTATCAGCACGCCGCTTCCGGACGGCACGGCTTGCAACGACAACGCCGGTGTCTGTCGTGACGGTTTTTGCGCTGCGACGGAGCTCAAGGCCTACATCAAGTCCCCGACCCCGCGTGAGAACGCGTTGTTCGGCACTACGGTGTCCATTCTGGGCGACCGGATGATCGTCGGGGCGCCTTCGACCAGCCCCGATGCGGGCCGGGTCGCGATTTTCGAGCGAGGCGCCGGTGGCGAGTGGACGGTCGATCAGCAGATCCCCGCCCCGACCCAGGGCGGCACGCAAGGCTTGTTCGGTTGGAGCGTGGCGGCGGCCGAAGGCCTCACGACCGACGCGCTCGATGACTTCTTCGTCGTCGTAACCATGGGTCTCAACTTGTCAGGCAGCGGCTCCGTGCGTGTCTACAGAAAACCTGCGGGTCAGTGGATCCAGGATTCGACCTTCGGGTTCATCATTCCTGAAGACGGTCCAGCCAACTCGCTGGATCTTTTCGCCGCCAGCCTCGCGTTGACTCCCGACGGCGGCACCCTCGTCGTCGGGTCCCCCGGGCATTCGACGGGCGAGCCGCCGATCGCGTTCTTCGAGCGGGACTACAGCGGCGCCGTTTACATCTTCAACAACACCAACAGCCTGTGGACGCAGGAGGCGTTCCTCAAGGCGTCCAACGCAGGCGGCTCGTATGTGTGCGAAGCACCGTGTGAGCTGCTCGCGTGCCCCACGAGT
>DATIUW010000200.1:0-11436 GCA_035466435.1 Polyangiales bacterium
TCGAAACGAGGCGTCGTAAAGCTCGATTGAAAGGGCCTCCTTTTCGGCGTCGAGGAGTGTTCCGTCGAGGATGGCGCCGGTCGCAGCCTCCACGATGCGTTCCATCCGACGCAGGGCGCGCTGAACCTCGCGACTTCGCAAAGCCCAGCCTCGAAGCAATCGATACCGAACCCGGGGCCTTCCTTTCGTCATGGTCCCTCGAGCAGATCGATGAGCTCGTCTGGGTGGCGCCACGACGCACGCCAGGCACGGCCGGTGCCAATCAGTGCGCCCAGCGACATCGTTGGCACGAAAAACGAAGCCTCGGTGAGGTACTTGAGACCGATGCCGGTCGAGACCCGCGCCATCGTCGTCCTTTCACCGCGCTCGATGCGGACGAAACGCACGTCGTGTGCGGAACGGGCGACCCGCGCCAAGGCATGGCCTGGGACGGAATAGTATGGAGGGGCGTCGCTGGGCCGCGACGCTTCCACATCGTCATCCCGATCGAGGCCATCGAGGTAGTCAGGGGGCGGTGCCCCCGCCCGTGGCGGGTCGAAACGAATCGCGCGGGGCCATCCCCACACGCGCCGGCCGTCCGTGACCACGAACTCGTCCGAGAAGTAGCTCCAACCACGTCGCACCGCTGCGAGCGCCAGCGAGCTCTTGCCCGCGCCGGACGGCCCGGAAAACACGACGGTCGAGGCATCCGAGACCAAGGCGGCGGCGTGAAATACGGCAAACTGTCGTTTGTGCCGTGCCAGCGCGACCCGATAGAGCCACTGCTCGAAACCGGCGACCAGGTCTTCGACCTCCCCGTCTGACCACACCACTTCGCCGTCCAGCACGATGCGGGGCGAGCCGTCAGTCGCGATTACTTCGATGTCACAGGCAGCCTCGGGTCGCACGATCGGTGACTTCGCCGCCGACCAATGACGCCGCAAGTAGCGATTCGTTCTCGCGCAGGAGCTTCGTACGCCGACGCGAAGGCCGGAAAGGAAGATCTCGTGCTGCTCTAAGGTGCCTCTTTCCACGCGATGAGCTTCCGTTGCTCGAGCTGACCGAGGAACGTGATGACGTCACGAGTCACGGTGTCGGGTTCTGCTTCGACGTATTTCAAGATCTCGGAGGTGATCTCCTCGATGGATCGTTCGCCGTCGATCATCAACCACACGCCTGCTGCGATGTCGTTCAACACGAGCAATTGCGGGCTCTGCTCGTTGCCGTCGTAGATGACGACTTCGTCGGTCTCGGTGACTTCGTGCGTGAGCGTGTCTTTGCGTCGAGGCACGCGCTGAACGTACGCGTCAGGCATGGCAGCTCCCATCGAGAAGGGCCGACCGGGCCTGACACTCCCAACATGAAAGCTTGTCGCTCCAGCGCTCGCCCGCCGACACGAGGCTTCTCTTTCGCGAGACGACGGGCTCCGACGACGTGAGAATCGTCTCCAGGCGGCTCTCGTGGATCGATCCAAGCAAGAGGTGCCGGCTGAAGATGCATGGGTACACCTTGCCGTCGTAGCTGACCGCCGCGGACCCGCCGAAGTCTCGGGGCTTTTGGCTCTCGACCCCCCCGGTGTGGGCGCCGGCCGGATGCCCATGGTGTTCCGGGGGTATCGACTCGCCGCGACCGACGCCGCGTACTCGATCGAAACGGATCGATGCGTCCCTGACGCCGAGGGTTTGTAAGTATTCGAAAGTCCTCGGTCCGTCCGCCTGGTTTTCCTTCATGGAAATCACGCCGACGCGTACGCTCAGACCGTCGTCGATCGCACGGCGAATCGCGCGCGAGGTGCGCTCATGACTCCCGGGCGTCCGGGTGATGGCGTCATGGGTTTCCGGGTCGTGCGAATAGAAGGAAAACGCAAAGGAGGGGCCGAGCTCGCGGAGCCGCTCGTAGGTCCCTCCTCGAAGCGCGAGGCCGTTGGTATAGATCTCCACCCGTGGAATTTCGAGCTGCCTGGCAAGCTCCACCGCTCGGACGCAATGGGGACTGATCAGCGGGTCTCCTCCGGTGAGTTGGACCAGGCCGAAGCCCAGTGCCTTCGCGTCTTCGAGGACGGTACGGATGTCCGTCCATGCGAGTGCCTCCGCGCGGACGGGTGACGATTCGGCGTAGCAATGCACGCATTGCTCGTTGCACTTGGCAGTGAGCTCGACGAAGAGCTGTTTCCATCCGGAGCCGCGCAACACCGTTTGACGGGTGAGTGGCTGCAACGCCTGCTCTTCGAGTCGCGTGCGGAGTTGTCCCACCAATGGCTCGAAGCGCGCAAGCGAATCCCAAACCGATTCGGATAGCCCGCTCTTCGATGAGCCTAGCTCGATCCCGCCTTCGATGCGGACCTGCTCACCGCTGCTCAGCTTGATGGCCTCGAGCAATCCCTCGCTCTGCCAAAGAATCCAATCGTTGGGCAAGAAGTAGCCGGTCTTCTGCCGTTCCATCGGTTTCATCCATCGAGAGGCATGCAGTTCAAAGGGTTGCATCCGTTGGGATTACAGACCCCCGGCATGCAAGTCGACGGGCTGCACGATGCCTGCGCATGCGCCTTGTTCAGCGTGATCGTCGCGAGCACTGCAGGCGCCGTGTACGCTGCGGCCTTTAGAAAATGGCGCCGCGCTCGATCGAGCTCGTTTGGTTCCCCCACGTCGTTCTTCCTCGTCTTGCTGTTTACCCCGAAAGTGCACCTGGGTTCCAGGCGACCAGCGTGGCGATGGTGGCTGGCCGCGGCATCAGAACCCGGTTCAATCTGGCGAAATTGTAGTCGAAAATACTTGTTGACAACCGTGTTTCCGAAGCTTTACCGTAAAACTGTCGGCGGCTGATCAGCAACCCTCCGACAGGGCAAATCGGATTCGCACTCCTTGGGGGTACAGTACAACGGGCGCTCGGGCGGGGTTCACACCTCGCCCGAGATTTTTCTTTAAAGCTCAGAGGCTTCGCTTCTTGCCGCGCAACCCTCGCCGGCTGCCCTTGGGCCTCTTCGGCTTACCGAACGACTTGCCGCCGCGGTCGCCTTCATTGCCGTAATCGTCGCGGCCATAGTCGCGGTTGTCGCGACCCAAGTCTTGTTGGTCGAACTCGACCCGACTGAGGTCGTCTGCATGACGTGGCGGACCGGGGGCCGCGAAGCGGTCGCCGCGCGGCTTGAAATCGCGGCGCGGACGCGCCGGGCGAGGGCGGTCCTCTGCGATATCCAAACGCAGGGCGCGTCCTCCGACTTCCCGTCCATGCAGCTTTTCGACGGCCTCTTTGGCGTGCTCCTCAGACGCGAACCGGACGAACGCGAAGCCTCGAGGCCGTCCCGATTCGCGGTCTTTCGGAATGTGCACATCCACGACCTCCCCAATCTCTCCGAACAACTCGCGAAGCTCTTCGTCCGTCGTTCCGAAGTTGAGGTTCCCTACGAATATCTTGCTTGAGATGACTTACTCCGTTCTCCAGTGTGCAGATCTCGCACGTTTTGGCTTCAAATCCAAGAGGGATAGGGTAGCTCAGATTCGAAATGCCTGCTTTCGGCTCAGTAGTGCCAGGGGAACTTCCGATAGTTCTGCGGACGCTTCTCGAGAAAGGCGTCGCGCCCCTCCTGGGCCTCTTCGGTCCCATAGGCCAGCCTGGTGGCCTCCCCCGCGAAAATCTGCTGACCCACGAGCCCGTCGTCCACCATGTTGAAGCCGAACTTGAGCATACGCATCGCCGTCGGGCTCTTCGAGTTGATGGCCTCACTCCAAGAAAGCGCGAAATTCTCTAGGTCTGCATGGGGCACCACGGCATTGACCATGCCCATGGCCGCGGCCTCGTCCGCGCTGTAGTTGAGACCGACGAAGAACACCTCGCGGGCTTTCTTCTGGCCCACTTGCCGAGCGAGGAGGGCCGACCCGTAGCCGCTATCGAAGCTGGCCACGTCCGGGTCGGTCTGTTTGAAGAGCGCATGCTCCTTGCTCGCGATGGTCATGTCGCACACGACGTGGAGGCTGTGGCCACCACCCACGGCCCACCCAGGCACGACGGCGATCACGATTTTCGGCATGAACCGGATGAGTCGCTGCACCTCGAGAATGTGCAAGCGCCCGAGTCTCGCCGGATCGACCTCGCCGGGAGCGTCCGTCTCGTACTTGTATCCGTCCTTGCCGCGGATGCGCTGATCGCCGCCAGAGCAGAATGCCCACCCGCCGTCTTTTGGGGAGGGTCCGTTGCCGGTTAGGAGCACACAGCCGACGTCGGGAGTTTGCCGCGCATGTTCGAGCGTTCGATAGAGCTCGTCGACGGTGGCCGGCCGAAACGCGTTTCGCACCTCGGGCCGGTTGAAGGCGATGCGGACCGTGCCTTGGTCCTTGGCCCGGTGGTACGTGATGTCCTCGAGGTCGAAACCCTGTACCTCGGTCCACTTCGAAGCGTCGAATATCTCGGAAACCATCGTCGTGCTCACTCCGTGAACTCGTTCAACACCGCCATGATGATGCGGCCGAGCAGCGTTGCCACCTGCTGCCGCGAGAACTCGCCGTCGATCCAACGCTGCAAGATCTCCCCAGCTCCGGTCAGCATCATGTCCGCCAGCGCCATTGCCTCGGCGTCGTCCACGCCGGTCAGCTCCCGCAGCGGAATCAACCAGGGTTGCACGAGCTGTCGCCTGAACTCCTTGCTGATCTCGGAGATCTCCTGATCGGGCGCCACGGCGCGGAGGAGCTGCCAACCACCGGAGCCTCTCGCCTCGATCGTGTCGCATGCTGCATCGATGAAAGCGCGCGCGATGCCGGCCACGTCGGCGTTTTCTTCCGAGTGCAGAATGTCGGGCGCTCTCTTCATGAAGTCCTCCCGGAAATCTTCGAGCACACCCTTGATGAGCTCGTGCCGGTTCGGGAAGAACTTGTATACGACCGGACGCGTGATCCCAGCTGCCGCGGCGACGTAGGGAATGCGAACGTTGTCCACGCCATCGGCCGCAATGATGTCCGAGGTGACCCGAAGGAGCTGCTGCTGCCGGTCCTCCGGGCTCAGCCTCGTGCGGGAAGCGTCGCTTGGTCTGTCGCTGGATGGGCTCATGGGTTCCACAAAAAAGGGTGGCCTCCGATTCAAGAAGCCACCCCGATCGAGCACGAACGCCGGACGGCTCAGTCCTGGGCCAGGTTCATCACCTGCTGAAGGCTCATGGCGAGCGTCATGTCGCCGTCGATCTTGATCTTGCCGGACATGAAGGCCTGCATCGGGTTGAGCGAGCCGTTGATCATGCCGAGCCAATCTTCGGCCGAGACGGTGATGGTTGCGCCCGGGCTATCATGGGCGCCCGTGCCGACGAACCCGCTGGTCTTGCCCTTCTTCAGGTCCAGGTTCCACTCGCCTCCGCCGTCGCCTGTGATGTTGAACTGGTACACTGCATTCGGGGCGGTGGCCGCGTCGGTGTTTTCTGCGGCTCGCTTCTCAAACTTCTCGAAGAACTCAGCTACGGATTTCATTGATATTGCCTCTCTTGTTGTATTGACCGGCGGTCATCGAGCGTTTCCACCCTCCGATGGGTGTGGCTCGCCGGGGGAAGTTGTAACCGAAATCACGCCGGCATGCACCCCCGCTGTGACCGCAAAAACCCTGAAATTTCAATCGTCCGCGATGGACAGAGCCTGAACCGGGCAGATGTCCACCGCATCTTGGGCGGCTTCCCGGAGCTCCTCGGGCGGATTGGGGTCGATGACCACCAGAGACCCATCCGGAGCAAACTTGAACAGCTCGGGCGCCACACCGACACACTGACCGTGGCCGGCGCAACGCGCTTTGTCGTGAACGATTCGCATGCTGGCGAAAATGTAGACGAAACTGCCCTCTGCGCCAACGGATTCCGCACGATTGAAACAAGCCAGAAACGTCCACCACATCCTTTGGAAACACCGCGGGTCTACTGTCCGCCTCACCACAGGAGGACCGGGGATGGACGCGATCAATCAGGCCGATACGGCATGGCTCATGGTTTCGTGCGCGCTCGTGATGCTGATGACGCCGGGGCTCGCATTCTTCTACGGAGGAATGGTCAACCAGAGGAACGTGCTGTCGTCGTTCATGCACAGCTTCATCGCGCTCGGCATCATCACGCTGCAGTGGGTAGCTATCGGCTATTCCCTCGCATTCGGATCGGATGTGGGCGGGGGCTTGATCGGGGGCTTCGAGTTCGCGTTCTTGCGTGGGGTGGGCCTCGAGCCCCGCGAAGGATCCACGATTCCGCACATTCTCTTCATGGCGTTCCAGATGATGTTTGCGATCATCACGCCGGCGTTGATCTCCGGCGCGATCGCCGAACGGATGAAGTTCACGGCGTACTTTCTCTTCATCGTCTTGTGGGCGACGCTCGTCTACGATCCGATTTGCCACTGGGTCTGGGGACCCGACGGTTGGCTCGGAGCGCGCGGGGCGCTCGACTTCGCAGGCGGCACGGTGGTGCACCTTTCTTCGGGTGCGGCGGCACTGGTTTGTGCGATGGCCCTCGGGCCCCGGCGACGTCGCGGGCCTCCCCACAATCTCACGCTCACCTTGCTGGGCGCCGGCATGCTTTGGTTCGGCTGGTTCGGTTTCAACGCCGGCAGTGCCTTGGCATCGAACGCCAATGCGGCGCTCGCGCTGGTCAATACGCACATCGCAGCGGCTGCGGCCGCGTTCTCATGGGCCGTCGCCGAGTGGATCAAGCAGCGCAAGCCCACGGCGCTCGGCGTAGCATCCGGTTTGGTCGCCGGTCTCGTCTGCATCACGCCGGCAGCAGGCTTCGTGAGCCCGACCTCGGCGGTGGTCATGGGTCTCGTGGCCGGCCCCGTTTGCTACGCCGCGGTCATGATGAAGGGCAAGCTGGGCTACGACGATGCGCTCGATGCGTTTGGCATTCACGGTGTGGGCGGCGCGCTAGGCGCCATCCTGACCGGGGTCCTCGCGAGCGCGGCCTGGGGGGGCACCGATGGTTTGATCGGCGGCAACAGCAACCTCTTCATCGAGAACGTCCTCGGCGTGCTGGCTGCGGCCGCCTATTCGATGCTGGTCACGTTTGCGATTCTCAAGGTGCTCGATGCCACCATAGGCCTTCGCGTGACGAGCGACCAAGAGCGTGATGGTCTGGACACGAACCTCCACGGTGAGGAGGGCTATCACATGGGAGGCGCCGGAGGGCTCACCGAGTAGCCAGCGGGGTTCCGTAGAGGTGGGTGATCGAAGGATTGTCCTTCGTGCGCGTCCGTCGTAGTTGTCCGTCATGGGACTACGGCGGTTCGTTTCGAGGCTGCTCGGCAAGAAGGAACCCCCGGGGCCGCCGCTTCCGGTGGCCGAAGAACGCGACTATTCTGTCGCCGAGATTGCGGCGCTCGACGGATCCGATCCCACGAAGCCGCTGCTCATCGCCATCAAGGGCTACGTCTACGACGTGACTCGGGGCCGCGACTTCTACGGACCGGGTGGGCCGTACGGCATGTTTGCCGGCAAGGACTGCACCCGTGCCTTGGCCAAGATGTCGTTCGATCCGGCGGACTTCACGGGCAGCCTCGAAGGGCTCGATCCGGACGAGTTGGACCGGCTCGAGGAGTGGATCGAGATGTTCGAGGGGAAGTATCGGCGCGTCGGCCGGCTTCTCGGGGCTGCGGGCGAGACCGCATCCGGGTCGACGGCGCGTTGACGGGGGTTGCACCGGGACGCAGCATTCCACCGTGGACAACGAGAAGATCATCAACGAGGTCATGGGCGGAGGATTGCGCGCTCTCAACCGTCTCGCCGACTCGTCGCTGGTGGAACGCTGGGGCTTGGAGGAGCGCACGCAGCAGCTCGTCTACGAGGGCGCGAAGCGCATGGCCGAAACGGCCGCGAAGGCAGCCAAGCGCCTCGTGCGCAAACGCCGGGGGGCACCAGATCGTTCGCGCGCGAAGTTCGATCTCAGCTTGACCGAGGAACAGCAGCTCATGCGAGATACGCTTCGGCGATTCGCAGACGAAGAGATGCTGCCGGCCGCCCGGCAGGCCGATGATGCGTCCTCGCCGCCTGACGGCTTCCTCGAAGCGTTCGAGGAGCTGGGTGCCATCGCGATGGCCGTTCCGGAGTCCCTCGGAGGCACGGCTGAGCAAACGTCAGCCGTATCGCAGATGCTGGTGGCGGAGGATCTCGCTCGAGGGGACATGGGTCTAGCCTATGCAGCGCTGGCGCCTTCTTCGTTCGTCAGCGCGATCACCCACTGGGGAGATCCAGAGCAGCGCGCGAGCCTGATTCCGGCTTTCGTCGACGGCAATGGCGAGTCTGCGACGGTCGCAGTGATGGAGCCTCAGCCGCTGTTCGACCCCTATGCCTTGCGTACGAAGGCAAAGAAGCGATCGGGGGACTACGTTCTGCATGGGGCGAAATCGATGGTCGCCTTGGCAGGTCGTGCCAAGTGGTTCTTGGTCGCCGCCGAGCTTCCCAAGGTCGGGCCGCGTTTCTTTTTGGTGCAAGGCGACGCGCCTGGCGTCGAAATCTCGAGCGAGCCGAGCATGGGCTTGCGGTCGGCCGCGCTCGGGCGCCTCGAGCTCGACGGTGTACGAGTTCCGCGAGAGGCTCTTCTCGGCGGCGAGGCGGCTGCGGGGGAGGAAGGCGCAAAGGCCTACGAAGATGCGGTGAATCGCGCACGCATCGCGTGGGGCGCGATGGCCCTTGGAACCGCTCAGGCGGTCCTCGATTACGTCATTCCATACTGCAATGATCGGGTGGCTTTTGGAGAGCCGATTTCGCACCGGCAGTCCGTGGCCTTCATGATCGCGGACATCGCGATCGAGCTCGAATCGATGCGCATGCTCGTCTATCGGGCGGCGGGCCGCATCGACGCTGGGCTATCGTGTCGGCGGGAATCGTACTTGGCTCGCACGCTTTGTTCGGAGAAGGCCGTGGAGATCGGCACCAATGGGGTGCAGCTACTCGGAGGGGCCGGTTTCATCAAGGACCACCCCATGGAGATTTGGTATCGCCACCTGCGCGCCATCGGCGTCATGGAAGGCAATTTGCTCGTCTGAACGGATTCGTAAGATGTATCTCGAAGTACCCAATAGCTTGAAGCTGATCGTCAACCAGGCCCATCAGGTCGCCAAGCACGTATTCCGGCCGATCTCGCGCAAATACGATCGCGCGGAGCACGAGTATCCGAAAGAGCTCGACCTGCTTGCGGCGCTCATGGACGGTCTCAGCGCCGGAGGGGGTCAACGTGGCGCGGGTGTCGATGCGGTGCAGCGTGAAGAAGGTGGAGGCGATGGCGTTCGCAACGGAGCCAACATGGCAACCTGCCTCGGTCTCACCGAGCTCTGCTGGGGCGATGTAGGGCTCGCGCTCTCCATCCCGCGCCAGGGGCTCGGCAATGCGGCGATCACGGCGGTGGCCAACCCAGAGCAGAAGAAGCGCTTCAACGGGACTTGGGCGGCCATGGCCATCACCGAGCCCGGCGCCGGCTCCGATTCGGCCAACATCCGCACCACGGCTCGCCTCGACGGAGACGAGTGGGTGCTCAACGGCGAAAAGATATACGTGACCGCCGGGAGCAGAGCCGACTCGGTCGTGGTGTGGGCGACCTTGGATCGCAATCTCGGGCGTGCTGCGATCAAGTCATTCATCGTGCCGCACGGCACTCCCGGCATGGAGGTCGTACGGCTCGACAAGAAGATGGGGATCCGTGCGTCGGACACCGCGAGCATCACGCTGACCGACTGCCGCATCCCGAAAGAAAATCTGCTGGGCACTGCCGAGATCGACACCAAGGCGGGCTTTGGCGGCGTCATGCAGACCTTCGACAATACGCGGCCCATCGTGGCCGGGATGGCCGTCGGGGTGGCTCGCGCCGCGCTCGAGCACACCCGAGACCTTCTCTCGGAGCAGGGCATCGAGGTGCGGTATCGCGGACCGCTCTTCACCAAGAGCGCGGCCGAGGCGGAGCTGATCCGCATGGAAGCCGAGTGGGAAGCCGGCCGGCTGCTCATGCTCAAAGCTGCCTGGATGGCGGACAACGGCATTCCGAATTCCATGGAAGCCTCCATGTCGAAGGCCAAAGCCGCCCGCGTCGCCAATCGGATCACCCTGCGATGCGTGGAGCTATGCGGCGCGCTCGGCTACTCGGAGCAGGAGCTGCTCGAGAAATGGGCGCGGGATTCGAAGATCCTCGACATCTTCGAAGGCACGCAACAGATTCAGTTGCTGATCATCGCTCGGCGCCTTTTGGGAAAGCGGTCGAGCGAGCTTCGCTGAGGAGCTGCTTTGATGGAAATCAACGGCATTGCACATACCTTCGTGACGGTCGCCGACTTCGAACGTTCACGTGAGTTCTATGGGCAGTTGCTCCCCTTTTTGGGGCTGCAAGCCGTGATGGACGTCCCAGGCACTTATTATTGCGTCGGAGGACGCACCGGCTTTGCAATTCGCGAAGCTCCCCCGGAGCACCGTCGACAACGCTTCGATCAGAATCGCGTGGGTCTTCACCACATCTGCTTTCGAGCGCGGTCGCGAGAGGACGTGGACCAGGCGTACGAATTCGTGAAGCAGCTCGGCACGCCGATCGTGCACGGTCCCGAAGAAGCTTTTTGGGCGCCAGGCTACTACTCGATCCTCTTCGAAGATCCGGACGGCATTCGCCTGGAAATCAACTTCGTCCCCGGCAAAGGCTTACTCGAGTCCCAAGCCTGAGCGTGAGCTCCGCGGCAGGGTGAGCGTCAGAACTCGATCCCCGGAGGACGGGTCGCGACGGGCGTGCTCGCGCTCGGGCGCCCCGTCGCCCCCAACCCCTCGAGTCCACCTAAGACTAGGCGACGGCCCGTTCGCTGTGCTGCCCATCCCGCCCCGTCCTCCTCCGTAGAAGTCACCACACCCGGGCCCCGGCGCCCGGCTCACGCACCCCGAACCCCGATCTAGCGTCAGCGTCAGCTTCAGTGACAGCGTCAGCGTCAGGCCCATGCGGGCCGCAGGTCTCGGGCCGCGAACCCCGATCCTCGATCCAGCGTCAGTGTCAGCGACAGCGACAGCGAACCGTGATCCCCGGAGAAGTCGACGTATGGAGGGCTCACAAAAACGCGACATGGGGTGTAGCGGACGTGCGAAGTGCCAATCGGCATGGAAGCAACCAGCTCCGATTGGCGCGCCGCCCGAGGGACGGCTTGCGTGGCCGAAGCTCCCAAGTGAACCGGGCCACCTTTGCAAGCCGTCCCGTTCCGTGGAAGCCCGTGTCGTGTTTTTCCGAGCCCGGTCTTACGTCAGCGCGTCCTCCTGCGGTCGAGTTGACGAGCCGCCGGGGTCGTTACTTCGCTTGGCGCCAGAGCTCGGCGAGGGAGGGGCGGGAGCCGGTGAGTAGGAGGCCGACGCGGAACAGGCGCGCACCGATCCGAATCGACAACCACGTCGACACCAGCAAAACCGCGATCGCCCCGGCAACCTCCCACCAGGCTATGCCGGATGGATCCACGGCGAGGCGGATGATGACCGTCAAGGGCGAGGTGAACG
>DATIUW010000201.1:0-22221 GCA_035466435.1 Polyangiales bacterium
CATCTCGTCTACGAGCTTCAGCTCTTTGCCGTCCTGTGCGGTCATCACCCGGCCTTCGGCCGCGGCCAGCACGGCCTCACGGGGGATGTTGCGTCCGGTGGCGACGCGGTCGATGAACCGGTCATAGGTGTCCCGAAGGAGCTTCTCGAACGCTTGGCGCTCGGTCTCGTTCCACGGGCGTACCGGCGTCGCCCACGCGGCGCGCATTCCCCGTTGCAGGACGTACGTATGGATGCCGGCATCCTCGGTGAGGTCGGCCCGGCTGAACTTGCCGCCGACCACGCCGATCGATCCCACCAGGCTGTTCGGATGGGCGAGGATCTGGTCGGCCGCCGACGCGATGTAGTATCCGCCGCTCGCCGCGAGATCGCCCACACTGGCGATCAACGGCTTGGTCTCGGCGAGATTGCGCGCCGCCTCCCACATCCGGTCGCTCGCGAGCGCCGAGCCGCCGGGCGAGTTGATTCGCAGCACGACGGCCTTCACGTCCTCGTCCTCTTCGAGGCGCTCCATCACGCGCACGAAGGGGCCGGCAACGGCGTCTCCGATGCGATCGGTTTCCCCGTCGCGGATGGTGCCGGTCACGAACACCAGCGCCACACGCTCGCCCCTCGATTCCGCTTCGTCTTCCTCGCCGGTCAACAGATCCAAGAATTGACCGAGCGTCAGCTCCTCGGGCTTCGGCAACATGCGCGTGCGTTCGATGGTCTCGACGCCCGCCGCCTTTTTGATTTCCTCGCGCGACTCGCGAACGAATCCGATGGCGTCGACCAGACCGGCTTCTTTCGCCTCGGTGGACACGTAGGGGCCTCCGTCGATGATCGCGTTGGCCTTCTCGACGTCGCCCTCCGTTCGCGCTTTGGTCGCCTCGACGAGAGCGCCATGGAGGTCGTCGAGGATCGCGCCCATCGACTCCTCGGTTTCCTCCGGCATGTCGTCCCGAATGAATACGTCGCCGGCGCCTTTGTAGCGGCCCATGTGGACGATTTCGGCGCGCACACCGATCTTTTCGAGAAAGGAGCGTGCGTAAACCATGACCGCCGCGGGCCCGACCAAGTCGAGCACGCCGGCCGGCGACATGGTGATCCTGTCACAGGCCGAGGCGAGCAACAGATAGCCCACGTTGTCAGCGGTTTCGAAATGGCAATGCACCGGTCGGTCGTCCGATCGGAACTGGGCGAGTGCTTCTGCAATGTCGCCGACGCTGCCCCAGGCTCCCTGCAAGGGGCCGACCCGGATGAACAAGCCCCTCACGTCGTCGTTTTCGGTGGACTCCCAAATGCGCTCCAGAATGTCGTGAAGCGTCGGCTGCGGAAGCTCGAACGGATCGTGCTCCGCGCCGTCGGGGAACGGCTCGAGGATGCGGAGCTCGTGGACGACGGGGCCGCTCGAGGCCGGCTCATCGGAGCGGCTGCAGGAGCTCATGCTGAGCGATGCGAGCATCGCAGCGAGGATGAGCGCGAAACGACGCGCGTGGTGCTTCATGGCAGGGCTTGTCCTGACTCCTCGGTGGGCTGTGTGGGCGCTGGGCTCTGATCCGGCTCGGGCTCGTCAGGTAGCTTTGCGCGCGGTTCCAGTCTCTTGATGGCGGTCCGGGCGGTCGCGGCATGCGTGCCGGTCGGATTGCGCTTGATGTAAGTGTAGTATGCGGATACGGCCTCGTCCTCGCGTCCGAGCCGTTCGTAGGTCCGTCCCAGCTCGTAGTAGCCGTCCGGGTGCCCTCGCTGTGCCGCAACGCGGAAGTAGCGCAGTGCGGATGCGTAGTCCTCGGTTCCCACGGACACCCGGCCGAGCGCGTCCATGGCCTCCGCCGACCCCGGCTTGACCTCGAGCGCGCTATCGAAAAACGCCCGCGCTCGCGCATAGTTTCCAGCCGCGAGCTCGTCCCAGCCACGGCTCATGTGCCATTCGTAGTCCCGTACCGGCGGACGGCCGTCGACGAAGGCATCGCTCTCGGCCGCTTTCGAGAGCTGATCGTACTCGTCGTACCGAGGCTTGCGTTCCGTCGCCGGCCGGCGGCGCGCGTCGTTCGAACCCCCACCTTCCGCCGGCCCCTCACCCCGCGCAGCCGACGCCCTCTCCACAGGAGCAGCCTCCGTCTCTTTCGCCGTCTCTTTCGCCGACTCTTTCGCCGACTCTTTCGCCGACGCTGTCGCTGGCTCTGTCGCTGGCTCTGTCGCTGACCCTGTCGCTGACTCTGTCGCTGTCCCTGCCGCTGTCCCTGCCGCTGACTCTGCCGCGGGCTCTGCCGCTGTCCCTGCGTCTGCCGCTGACTCTGCCACTGCCGCTGTCTCCGTCTCCCACTCTCCGAGCAGCTTGGCCGCCACCGGGTGTCCCGGTTGCTCCGCGAGAATCGATTCGAGGGCCTCTTTGGCCCGGGCGTCGTTGCCCGCAGCTCGCTCGGCGCGCGCCATCAGCAAGACGAACCGCGTGCCATTGGACGAGAGCTCTGCGGCCTCTCTCGCGCTCTGCAAGGCATGCTCCAGCCCTCCGCCCGCTTCCGCCGCACTCAGCCTGGCCTCGACCCGAAACGCTTCTGCGGTTCGGCTGAAAGACATTGCGCGTGCCTCGTCGAGCACAGCGCGTGCACCCGAAAGCTCTCCGGCAAGCCGCAATGCATCGGCCTCGGCTAGCTTGGCATCGATGCTCTGCGGGTCGAGCGCAGTCGCGCTCCGCGCTCGGGTGAGCGCCGCGGTCTGGTGGAGCGCAACGGCCTCCTCGGATGCGCCTTCATCCAATCGTGCCTGTGCAGTCAGCGCATGGGCGTTGGAAAGCTTCGCGAGCAGCTCGGGATCGCCGTCGCCTCCAGCTTCGGCGGCGCGGCCATAGGCCTCGATCGCGTTTTCGTATGCGTCGGGGTGCCCCAGCGCCAGGCTTGCATCTCCTTCGGTGATGCCAGCCGCAATGACCGCTGGATCGCTGCCGATGCCCGCCAAGCGTGCAACGCGCTCCCATTGTGCGGCCACCAACGCCAAGCCGCCCACGACTGCGATCAAGAGCAACCAGCCGAGCGGCGACCAGCCGCGACCCGGAAGCTCCGGAATGTCATCGTCGTCGTCGAAGTAGCCCGGAGGTGGTGTGCTGCGGCGGACCGGAACCCGCGGAGGCTCCTCGAACTCGGCATCCTCGATGTCCATCGAAGAATCACGCAACCCCTCCAAACCAGGCTCCGACTCGGGCGCTGACGGTGGTTCCGACCCGAGCTCCAAGTCCTCCCAGGTGGGCGGGGGGAGCTCCGGCTCCGGCGCTGGCGGCGATTCGGAGGTCCGCCCGGCCGGCGATGTGGGCTCGGGCAGCGATTCCCACTCGGGGTCCAGCTCGGGGTCGGGCTGCGGCTCCGGTGGGAGCTCCGGCCCTGGCACCGACTCTGGCTCGCGGGCTGGCTCTTCGAGCGGCGCTGGCGCCGACATGCCGCCTGAGGATGTCTCCTCCCTCCAGACTGGCGACACGCCCAAGAGCGTCGGCTGGCGAGGCCGTCTCCCGGGCGGCACGCTCGACTCCGTGGCGACGGCCTTGCGTCCCGCCGGCGCTGGCGGCAGAGGGGACGGAGTACGCGGAGACCGAATCTGAACGCCCGCCGCTTGGAAGAACGTCTCGAGCTCCGGAATCGATCCTAGCTTCTTCCATCCGTCCTCGCCGCGGGTGATCTCGTCGTCCGGCGTCAGCTCCCCCGCTGCAATTTGCCGTTGCAGCTCCCGCAGCGACTCGATGGCGTCGATCGTCCCGTCGGGTCGCTTCACTCGCCACGCGCTGGCAGCCTGGTCGGCGTCGTCGGCGCCAGCCGGGTACACCTTGAAGACGTGACCGCAATTCGTGCATTTCACGCTCGTCCCCCGGGCGGAAAGCAGCGTCTCGTCGAATTCGTATTCCGTGCTGCAACGCTCGCAAATGACATCCATCAGTCGTGAAGCCCCCCTGGCTTGCGTGGTGGTCCGCTCGGCGGCCGCGCGCTACGACAAGGCTGCCCATGCGCCACGACTTGGCCGGTCTCATCGATCACACCTTGCTGCGTCCCGACGCCACGCGATCGGATTTCGAACGCTTGTGCAAGGAAGCGGCCCAACACCGTTTTGCGGCAGTGTGTGTCAACTCGGCCCACGTCGCGTTTTGTACCGCACTGTTGCAAGACTGCCAGTTGGCGGTGGCGGCCACTGTCGGGTTTCCGCTGGGATCGAGCAACACGGCCTCGAAACGCGCCGAGACGGCCCAAGCGGTTCGGGATGGCGCCTCCGAAATCGACATGGTCTGTCGAGTCGACGCCCTCAAGGAGGGCCTCCGCGCGCTCTTCATCGACGATATCGCGCAAGCGGTCGGGGCGGCGGAAGGCCGTCCGGTCAAGGTGATCCTGGAAACCTGCCTCCTGACGGATGAGGAGAAACGGCGCGGCGCACGGTGGGCGAAGGCCGCTGGAGCCGCCTTCGTCAAGACTTCGACGGGGTTTGGCAGCGGAGGCGCCACCGAGCACGATGTCCGTCTCTTGCGCGCGGAATTGGGGGCTGATTTCGGCCTCAAAGCGTCGGGCGGCATTCGCGATGCGGCTCGGGCCGACCGCTTGATCCGGGCAGGCGCGACCCGCTTGGGAACGAGCGCCGGCGTCGCGATCGTGACAGAATCGAGCGAGGAGGAGAGGGAATACTGACATGACGGTTCATTCGGTCACCGATGCCACTTTCGAAGCCGAAGTCTTGCGTTCGGAGCTGCCGGTTCTGGTGGATCTATACGCGGATTGGTGCGGCCCTTGTAAGCAGCTTTCACCCATCGTCGCGCAGGTCTCGGAAGAGCTCGCCGGCAAGATCAAAGTGGTGAAGGTCGACGTGGACCGCAACCCGATGATCGCACAGACGTTTCGGGCGACGTCGATTCCGATGCTGCTCGTCATCGCACAAGGCAGGGTGGTGCAACACCACGTCGGAGTGCTCGACAAGCCGTCGCTCTTGCGCCTTCTCGAACCGGTGCTGCCCCGATCGGCCGCCGAGGTTCGGCCCGAGGAGCTGGCGCAGTGGATCAAGCAGGGAAAGGCCCTTCCGGTGGACATTCGTGACGCCGCTTCGTACAGCCGATACCGCATCCCGACCGCGATCCACATTCCGGCTGGCGAGCTGGCGAGCCGCGCCAAGGAGCTTCAGCCTTTCGACGGCCGGGTCCGAGTCCTCTACGGCCGCAGTGACGAAGCCAAAGATCAGGGCGAACGCTTGCAGGCGGACGGCGTGCAGGTGGGGTACCTGACGGGTGGTTTTCTACACTGGGAGGCCGACGGCCTGGAAGTCGAACGCGGTTGAAGCGAGCGCTGCCGATCGTGGGCAAGGCCGCGACGGCCGCTCCTCCGGCGCCGACCCTTTTCGTACGGGTCGGTCCGCAACTCGTGTCGGTGACCGATGCCGGAGACGGGTCGGCCGCTCGTGCCTTCGCAGCGGCGCTCACCGCGGCTGGTGGCGTGCAGGTGGACGCGGGGACCAAGGCGCACCCCGATGCCCGGCTGATCATTCGGACCGCTCCGACCTCCCCCCAAGCGCAGCTTCGCGCCGAGGCTCTCGAAGAGACGGCGGATGTGGTTCTCGGCTCCGCACGGCCTACGTTTGCTGCGCTTTTTGCCGCGGCTTGCGCCCGTGAGGCGAGCAGCTAGGTTGCCGGCCGACATTTCAGCTCGAAAGTGAAGAATATGGCGCAAGTGCCCGAATACATTCCAGGGTTGGCCGGCATCCCCGCCGCGCGCACCAGCATCTGCTACATCGACGGATCGATAGGAAAGCTGCAGTACCGGGGCTTCCCGATCGAAGTTCTCTCCGAGCACTGCTCCTACGAAGAGGTCGCGTACTTGCTGGTGTTCGGGCATCTTCCCAGCGCTTCACAGCTCGAGGAGTTCCGCAATCAGCTCATCTCCGAGCGCGGGCTCAAGTTCCGCATCATCGACCTCCTCAAGACCCTCCCAGAAAGCGGTCATCCGATGGACGCCCTGACCGCCGCCGTGGCCGCCATGGGCATGTTCTACAAGGGAGACCACATCGCCGATCCCGAATTCCGGCGGCTCAGCCTGATCCGATTGATCGCCAAGCTTCCCACCATCGTGACGGCCTGGCATCGGATCCGCCGCGGCGACGACCCCATCAAGCCCAGCAACGAGCTGAGTCACGCCGCCAATTTCCTGTACATGCTGGAGGGAGAGGTCCCGACGCGTTTGGCGGAGCGCGTGTTCGACGTGGCCCTGATCCTTCACGCGGAGCACTCGATGAACGCGTCGACGTTCACTGCGCGGGTCACCGGCTCGACGCTGACGGACCCCTATGCGGTCGTTGCTTCGGCCATCGGGAGCCTCGCCGGCCCGCTTCATGGAGGGGCCAACGAGCAGGTGCTCACGATGCTCGAAGGCATCGATGATCGCTCCCCGCACGCAGTACGAAGCTGGGCAGAAGACCGGCTTGCTCGCAAGGACAAGGTCATGGGCTTCGGTCACCGCGTCTACAAGGTCAAAGATCCACGGGCGACCATTTTGCAGGCGCTCGCCACGAAGCTCTTCGACAAGTTTGGAGCCACCCCCGACTACGACCTCGCCGTCGAGCTCGAGGGACAGATGGCGGACCTGGTGGGCAACAAGGGCATCTACCCGAACGTCGACTTCTACAGCGGCATCGTCTACCAGAAGCTCGGCATTCCGATGGATTTGTTCACGCCGATTTTCGCGATCTCGCGCGTGGCTGGTTGGCTCGCGCATCTGCTCGAGCAACTCGAGGGCAATCGTATCTTTCGACCGAGTCAGATCTGGGTCGGCGAGAAGGACCGAGCCTTCGTGCCGATCGAGGATCGCGGATAGGGATCTACGGCTTGCAGTCTGGGAGCCGTCCTTCCACGAGGTCGACGGTCCAGTGGATTTTCTTTTCCGCCTTGGGCGTCATGTAGACTTTGCAGTCCGCGCCGACGATGACCGCCTCGGCGGGGTAGGCGATGCGGCTCAGCATTCTGAGCGCTCTCTCGGGTCCGAGCACGAAGGCGGCAGTGCTCAGCGCGTCGGCATAGATGCCTTCCGCCGTCATGATGGTCACCGAGAGCGACTTGTCGGCGGGGCGCCCGGTTCTCGGATCGATGATGTGATGCCAACGTTTCCCGGAGCCGTCGAATACCGCATGCTCGTAGTCGCCAGAAGTGGAGAACGAAGCGCCGGTCGACTCGAGCGCCGCGAAATACCTGCTCGGATCGCGCGGGTGTTGGATGCCGACACGCCAGGGGCGGCCGTCGCGTTTGCCGTGCACCTGAACCTGCCCTCCACCGTAGATCATGTAGTTGGTGATTCCGCCACCTCTCAAAATGGCGCCCGCGTGATCGAGCGCGTATCCCTTCGCAATTCCGCCCGTGCCGATCGCCATGCCCCGCTTCTTCAGAAACACGGTCTTGTATTTCGTGCTGACGCGAATGTTCTCGTAGTCGACCAATCTCAGCCGCGGCTCGATCTCTTCCGGTTTCGGGATCTTGATCGAGTCGGGACGGAAATCGTAGAGACCCCACAACGCAGCCCACGAAAGGTCGAACGCACCGCGCGACCACATCGAAACGTCGAGGCCCGCGTCGATGACCCGAAGCGCGTCCTCGCCCACCTTCACGGGCCTCTTGCCTGCGGCGGCGTTGATCGCGGAGATGTCGCTGTCGTCACGCCACTCGGAGAGCTCCGACTCCAGCCGTTCGATCTCCTGAAAGGCTCGACGCACGACCGGCTCTGCGTTCTCGGGCGGCGACTGCACTTGAATGCGAAACACCGTGCTCATCAACGGACGCGTGCGCGTCAGCAGCGGGGTACTGTCGGACCTAGACACCGCGTTGGGAGGCGACGGCTCTTCGGTCACTCGCTCAGGTTCGCAACCAAGGCCAAATGCGAGCACTGCGATTGCGGCGCATGCGCGAAGCACGGCGCAACTGTCGTCGTGAACTCCGACCACGTCAACCCGGCTTGCGCTTTGCCCCGCGGTTGGTACGTCTCTCCTGATGCAGAGGGTCTTGGGGACGCATGGGGGCCGCCTGTTGCTCATACTGGCCTGCTTTTCAGTGTGTCCGGCGCATCCCGTGGCGGCATTCGGTGATGCCACCGGCGTGGAAATCGTCTCTCTCGACCTGAACGGGGACCACGACGATGCGCAAAACGTGGCCGAGCGTCTGGCGTGGGAGGTGCGGAAGCGCACGAGTGTGGAGCCGATCCTCGAGCCCGGTCGCGCCCGCTTCGACAAAGCCTCGTTGTTCCGGAGTCCCTTTCTCTATTGGCGTGGCAGCGAGGACTTTCCACCGCTGAGCGACGAAGCCATCGATGCTCTTCGAAAGTACGTCCATCGCGGTGGCTTCATCTTCATCGACGATGCCAGCGCGGGAGGTGAAGCATTCGACCTCGCGGTTCGTAGAGAGCTTCTTCGCGCATTCCCCGCGCGACCACTGAAGACGATCCCGTCGAATCACACCATCTATCGTTCGTTCTACTTGCTTCGACGCCCAGTCGGGCGCCTGCAGGGTCCCGCGTTTCTCGAAGGCGTCGCGTATGGAGACCGAATCGCCATCGTGTACTCGCGCCACGACGTCGGAGGCGCGTTACAGCGCGACAAGCTTGGCGCGTGGAGCCAAGCAGTCGTGCCCGGAGGAGAAGGTCAACGCGAGCACGCGATTCGCTTGGGGGTCAACCTCGTGCTGTACGCACTTTGCACCGACTACAAGGACGACCAAGTGCACGCGCCGTTCATCATGCGGCGCCGGGGCGCGGGGCCCTGAGGTTTGGGCGTGTCGGACTGGGAGTGGCAGCTCGGTATCCTCGGCGGGAGCAAGGCCGCATGGGCCTTGGGTCTCGCGTTGCTCGCTCTTTGGCTTTTCGAGCTGCGGTCGATCCGCGGCGAGGGCAACCCCCGCCGGCGCTTCACGCTCGGCCTGCTGGGTGGCTTGGGCGTCTTGGCGGTCTATCTCCTAGCGCTCCAGATCACGCTCGTTCGTGAAACCTTCGAAGAAGTGGCAGGAGCAACCGCCGTCTTGATCGACAGCTCGCGCAGCATGACGCTCTCTGGCGAGAGCGGCCCGAGAAGCGACGCCGTGCGAGCGCTCGTCGCCGAATGGCAACGCGATGATCGGGTGAGCCCAACGGTCTACCTGTTCGGCTCTAGCGCGCGCGGCGCGGCGTGGGACGGCCTGCTCGAAGGCTACGAGCCGACGGATGACGAAACCGACGTGTACGGCGCGTTGAGCTACGCGCTGGACAAGAGCGCGGGGCAAGACTTGGGATCGATCGTCATCGTCACCGATGGCGCCGACGATGATTTCAGCGCGGCGGCGCTCGGGCTCGGATCGGTCATGCCCGCCATTCATGCCGTGGTCGTGGGAGGCGACGACCCACTCGATGACCAAGCGGTCGTCTCGCTTCGCGCCGATACGACGGCGTATGTGGGTGTGCCGGCGATGATTCGCGCCGAGGTCCGGGCGGTGGGCGCATTGCGGCGAAGCGAAGTGCCCGTACAGCTCTGGCACGAAAGCCGCCTCGAACAAGAGACCTTGGCGGTCCTCGATGAAAACGGCGGCGCCAGCGTGGCCTTCGAGGTGATTCCTCGGCGGACGGGCCGGGCGCTCTACCGCGTGTTGATCCCGATCGCTGGTGCCGACGAAGTCCCGGAGAACAACGATCGAGCGGCCATGCTCCGCGTGGGACGCGAACGCCTGCGAGCATTGCTCGTCGCGGGACGGCCGAGCTGGGACGTCCGATTCTTGAGGGACTTCCTCAAACGGGACGGCTCGATTGACCTCGTGTCGTTCTTCATTCTTCGTACCGCTGCCGACCTCACGGCCGCGCCGACCCAGGAGCTCGCACTGATTCCTTTTCCGACCGACGAGCTGTTTCGGGAACATTTGGGCAGCTTCGACGTCGTGATCTTTCAGAACTTCGACTACGCGCCCTACGAGATGGCTACGTACCTGCCGCGCATCCGCGACTACGTGCAGCGCGGTGGGTCCTTCGTGATGATCGGGGGCGACCGTTCGTTTGCAGAAGGCCGCTATGCGGGCACGGCGATCGAGGAGATATTACCCGTGGGTCTCGGCGCAGCGAGGATCATCAAGGGGAGTTACAAGGCCGAGGTCAACGAGTCGCTCGCGAGGCATCCCATCGTGGCGCTCGGCCCGGATCCATCTCTGACTCAGCAGACTTGGAAGTCTCTTCCTAGCTTGCACGGCGCCAACGTCGTCGGCGGCGTCGAGGAACCAGCACAGGTCTTGTTGCAGCACCCACGCGCCCGGCTCGCCAACGGGAAGCGCCTGCCGATCCTGGTGGTCGGCGAGGCGGGCAGAGGACGCGTCGCGGCGTTCATGACGGATGCATCATGGCGCTGGCGGTTCGCGGCGGACGAGATCACCGTCGGGTCGGACGAATACGAATTGTTCTGGGATCGCATGATTCGTTGGCTCACGCGGGACCCACTGCTCGAGCCCGCCAGGCTCTCGACGGATCGTGAGCGGTATGGGGTAGGGGGCGAGATGATCGTCTCAGGAAGGCTGAGAGACGAACGCTACCGGCCCATGAGCAGCGCCCGGGTGGAGCTCGACTTCTCCCCCGCTACCAGCGAAGAGGCCGCGAAAGTCACCGATACGGACCAAGACGGCGAGCTTCGTACGACCTTGCGTGCGCCGAACACACCAGGCGCCTACGAGATCGTCGCCTCGGTCGACGACGAGGAGATCGCGCGCGAGGTATTCATCGTCGAGCAAAGCGGCGATGAGCTGGCTGACCTTCAAACGAGGCCCGAAGAGCTTCGCGCGCTGGCCGAGCGAACCGGAGGACGGGTGTTTCTCGGCATCGAGGATGTTCCCCCGCTGTCAGAGCTTGCGTCTACGAGCCGCCGTGCCGCCGGCCTCGTCTCGAGAGAGCCGCTGTCGAAGCCTTGGTTCATCTTGCTCACCATCCTGATCCTCGGCGCCACCTGGGTTTTGAGGAGGCGGTGGGGACGCCGCTAATCGCAACGGCTTTCCCTCGCGCCGCTGCTGGCCTGGACATCTGCTGAGGCCATCCTAGAAATAGCGCTCCGTTCATGCAGCCCACCAAGCTACGCGGCGCGCGCACGCACAATCTTCGTTCGATCGACCTCGACATCGCGCCAGGCACCTTCCTCGCCGTCGTGGGTCCGTCTGGCGCAGGGAAGTCGTCCCTCGCCTTTGGGACCTTGTACGCCGAGGGCCAACGCCGCTACGTGGAGAGCTTCAGCGCATACGCGCGCCAGTTTTTAGAACGGCTCTCCAGGCCTCCGGTCGAAGAGCTCGATCCCGTACCGGTCGGCATCGCGGTGGATCGCCAGGCACCGGTGCGGACCAGCCGCTCGACGGTGGGCACCATGACCGAGATCGCGGATTACGCGAAGCATCTATGGGCCCACGCAGCCGAGCTTCACTGTCCTAGCTGCGGACAGCTCGTCCACCGGGATGCGCCCAGCCGGGCGGCCCAAAGTGTCTTGAGCGAGCTTTCGGGCCAGAAGCTCGTCGTCACCTATCCCGTCGCGGTAGCGGACCAGGAGCACTTCATCGGCGTTCGAGAAGGCCTGCTCAAGGAGGGCTACCGGCGGGTTCGGGTGGGGGGGGAGGTTCGGGACCTCGACGAGGTCCGGCCGAGCGAGGTCACGAACGGACGCAGCACCTTGGTAGACGTGGTCGCAGACCGAACCACTGCACGCCCTCAGGATCGGGCGCGTCTGGTCGAAGCGCTCGAAGATGCCATGCGCCGCGGCAGCGGGCGGGCAACGGTGTGGTCCCTCGACGGCACCGAGCTCGGGTTTTCCGAGGGGCTCCATTGTCCGACCTGCGACCGCTCCTTCCGGCGGGCGACACCAGGGCTTTTCAGCTTCAACAGTCCGATCGGCGCTTGCGAGACGTGTCGCGGCTTCGGACGAACGATCGAGATCGACCTCGACCGGGTGATTCCCGACTACGACCTGTCTCCGAACGAAGGAGCGATTCGCGCTTGGCAAGGAAAGGCGACCGCCTGGGAGCGCCGCGAGCTCAACAAGCATGCCAAAGCAGCCGGCATGCCGCTCGACGAGCCGCTGCGAAAGTGGAGCCCAGCGCAGCTCGAATGGCTGATCGACGGCGACGAGATCGGCTATCCCAAGGGGTGGTGGGGCATTCGAAGCTGGTTCAAGTGGATGGAGTCGCGCGCGTACAAGATGCACGTGCGGGTCTTTCTCTCTAGGTATCGAAAGTACGAGACGTGCCGCGACTGCAAGGGGACCCGCCTCAAAGCCGAGGCCCTGGCTTGGTACATCGACGGCCTGAGCCTGCCCGGCCTTTACGCGCTTCCTGCCCAGGAGGCTCTTTCGTTCCTGCAACGTCAAGAGATGCGATTCGCCGAAGACCCGGGTGCTGCCTTGCTGTGGCGTGAGGCGGTGGGTCGTCTCCGAGCGCTCCAAGACGTCGGGCTCGGGTATCTTTCGCTCGATCGTACCTCGCGAACGCTGTCGGGCGGCGAGACCCAGCGCGTGGCGCTCACGAGCGCGCTCGGGGCGACGCTCAATGGTGCGATGTTCGTGCTCGACGAGCCGACCGTGGGTCTTCATCCACGTGACGTCGAACGTCTGCTCGGCGTGGTGCGCGCGCTGTCCAAAGACGAGAACGTGGCGGTGGTCGTCGAGCATGACCGCGAGATGATCCTCGGAGCCGACCGCGTGATCGAGCTCGGGCCCGGCGCCGGGGAAAGTGGAGGCCGAATCGTTTTCGACGGCACGCCCGCTGCCCTGCGAAAAGCCGGCACGGCCACGGGTACGGCCCTTCGCGGCAACGGTGCAGTCCGGCGCGTGCGGCGCAAGCCGAAGGGCTGGATCGAGCTCTCCGGGGCGGCAGGGCACAACCTGCAGTCGGTCGACGCGGCGATCCCCCTCGGCGTGATGACGTGCATCACGGGGGTGAGCGGTTCGGGCAAGAGCAGCCTCGTCCTCGAGACGCTTCTGCCTGCAGTACGACAGGAGCTGGGCGAGAAATCGGAGACCGCGCCCCTCTCGCACGCCGGGCTTCGGGGCGCCGACTCGCTCGCAGGTGTGGTCGGGGTGGATCAGGCCCCACTTGGTCGAACTTCGCGCGGCAACGCTGCGACATACTTGAAAATTTGGGACTCGTTCCGAAAACGCTTTGCCGAGCAACCCCTCTCGAAAGAGCGCGGATACAAGCCGGGTTTCTTCTCGTTCAACGTCCCCGGAGGCCGGTGCGAAGCCTGCCGGGGCGATGGCGCCGAAACCGTGGAGATGCAGTTTCTGGCCGATGTGGTCTTTAGCTGCCCCGAGTGCCAAGGTCGGCGGTTCGTGGGACCGGTTCTCGACGTGCGGTATCGAGGGCTTCACATCGCAGACGTCCTCGAGCTCACCGCGCAGCACGCGGCGGAACACTTTGCCGAAGACGGGGTGATCGCGCGTGCGCTCGAGCCCCTGGTCGAGGTGGGGCTCGGCTACCTGCGTCTCGGTCAGCCGCTCAATACGCTTTCGGGCGGGGAAGCGCAGCGACTCAAGCTCGCCGAAGCGCTGGTCCGGGCCGCGCCGGGGTCGCTTTTGATCTTCGACGAGCCCACGGCAGGTCTTCACGCGAACGACGTAGTGCCACTGATGGGAGTGTTCGACCGCTTGGTCGACCGGGGTGACACGGTCGTCGTCGTCGAGCACGACATGCTGGTGGCGGCCCACGCCGACCACGTCATCGACCTCGGGCCGGGGGCGGGAGAGGAGGGGGGCCGTATCGTCGCGCAGGGCCCCCCCGAAGCAGTCGCTCGGAAGAAGCGTTCTCAGAGCGCACCGTATCTGGCGCGGGCCCTCGGAAAGACCAGCGCGGACGAAGGAGCAAAACACACCGCGAAGCGCAAGGGCTCCTCTCAGGGCATCCGCGACATTCGAATCGCCGGCGCACGTGAGCACAACCTCAAAAACGTGACGGTCCACATTCCGCGCGACCAGATGGTGGTGCTCACCGGACCGAGCGGAAGCGGCAAGAGCACTTTGGCGTTCGACGTGCTGTTTGCCGAAGGTCAACGCCGCTATCTCGAAACCCTCTCTCCATACGCGCGGCAGTACATGCCGCAGCTTCCGCGGCCGTCGGTCGATCAGGTCGTGGGTGTTCCCCCGAGCGTTTCGCTCGAGCAGCGGCTGACTCGCGCCGGCGCCAACTCGACGGTGGCGACCGTGACCGAAGTGTCCCACTATCTTCGACTGATTTGGGCTCGAATCGGAGTCTTGCACTGCGTGGATTGCGAGGTGCCGATCGCCGCGCGTCCGGCCTCGGAGCTGGCCGCGGATTTGAAGAGGCGTTTCGGCGCCAAGCGCGTGACCTTGCTTGCACCGGTGGTGCGCGGACGAAAGGGCATCCATCGGGAGCTGCTCGGCAAGGCCAGAAAGAAAGGTTTCACCGAGGCACGAATCGACGGAGAGATCCGCAAGATCGAGCCCGGATTGAAGCTCGATCGCTACGTCGAGCATGACGTCGAGCTGGTGGTGGGCTCCGCGTCGGGCAGAGATCCCGAGCTCCCGCAGCTTCTCGAAAAAGCCTTGGCAGCGGGCGATGGGACCGCCTGGGCGTTGTGCGCTGGCGAAGAGGCGCAGCTTTCGAGCAAGCGTGCATGTCCGAGCTGCGGTCGCGGCTATCCGGAGCTCGACCCGCGATTTTTTTCGTTCAACACGCGCCAGGGGCAGTGTCCGGCCTGCGAAGGTCGTGGCGAGATCGTGAAAAAGACGTGGCGAGGCCGCCGCAAGAAACGCGACGTCCAGAGGCGCGATTGCGACGAATGCGAACAGACTCGGCTCTCGCCACTCGCGCGGGGTGTGACCGTCGACGACATGTCGATCACCGACTTGTTCGAACAGAGCGTTTCCGAGGCTGCACGAACGCTGCAGAAGCTACGCCTCGAAGGTCGTGACGAGATGATCGCCAAGGCGCCGCTGCACGAAGCGCTCCGACGACTCTCGTTTCTCGAAGAGGTTGGGCTTGGTTACTTGGGCCTCGGGCGTGCAGCCGATACGTTGAGCGGCGGGGAGATGCAGCGCGTGCGGCTCGCCGCACAGCTCGGAAGCGGACTGACCGGTGTGCTCTACGTCCTCGACGAGCCGACGATCGGGTTACACCCTCGCGACACCGGAAGGCTCCTCGGCGCCCTGCGCGGCCTCGTCGATCGGGGCAATTCCGTGCTCGTCGTGGAGCACGATGCCGACACCATCCGGGCGGCGGACCACGTCATCGACGTCGGTCCCGGCGGCGGAAAGCACGGCGGCTGCATCGTGGCCCAGGGACGCCTCGAAGCCCTGAAGGGATCGGTCACCGCTAAGGCCCTCGGGCGTCCGCCCAAGGTGCCGGCCCGACGACGAGCAACGCGTGACGCCAATTGGCTCGAGCTCGAGGGCGTCGATCACCACAATCTGAAGAACGTCGACGTGCGTCTTCCGTTGCAGCGCTTCGTCGCGGTGACCGGGGTCAGTGGGTCGGGCAAGAGCTCGTTGGTTCGCGAGGTCCTCTTGCGGGCGACCAGAGAGGCCGTCGGGATGGTCAATGACGCGCGACCGGGGAGCTTTCGTGCCATCGCGGGATTCGAGTCCCTCAAGCGCGCCATCGAGATCGACCAGAGTCCAATCGGTCGGACGCCACGATCCGTTCCGGCCACTTACATCGGCATTTGGAACAGCGTGCGGCAACTCTTGGCGGGTACGCCGGAAGCCCGGGCGCGTGGCTATACGGCGAGCCGATTTTCGTTCAACGTCGACGAGGGACGGTGCCCCGAGTGCCAAGGGCAGGGCTCCATTCACGTCGAGATGGCGTTTCTGCCGGACGTCGACGTTCCCTGCGAGACCTGCAACGGAATGCGTTTCACGCCCGAGACGCTCTCGGTCCGCTGGCAGGGGCTCAACGCGGGGGAGCTTCTTCAGCTCGAGGTTTCCGAGGCCGCCAACGTGTTTTCGCCGATCAAGGGGATTCGCGAGCCGCTCGAGCTCCTCGACGAGCTAGGGCTCGGATATCTGCACCTCGGGCAGCCGTCGAATACCCTGAGCGGGGGCGAGGCGCAGCGAATCAAGCTCGTTTCGGAGCTGGCCGTGGGACTCAATACCGGACCCACGCTCTACGTGATGGACGAGCCGACCACGGGGCTTCATCGCGATGACGTCGATCGATTGCTGGGTGTGCTCGATCGCTTGGTGGAGCGCGGCGATACGGTTGCGGTCATCGAGCATCATCCCGACGTGATGCTGGCAGCCGACTGGATCATCGACCTCGGTCCCGAAGGGGGCGTGCACGGCGGTCGTGTGGTGGCGCAGGGTGCGCCCGAGACCATCGCCAAGCGCAAGCGAAGCCATACCGGCGAGATCCTTCGCCGCGAGCTCCGGTAGCAAAACCGCACGCGCCTCAGTGGGTGCCGAGCTCTTTGAGATCCGGGCCGGCCCACAATGGGACGGACAATCGTCGCTGAATGTCCGCCGCCGTCACACCGTGGCGTATCTCGCGCACACGCACGCCTTCCGAGGTGAAGTCGAAGACCGCCACCGGACAAATGAGACGAGCGACCCGAACTCCACCGGAGCCGGTCGAGCGAATGAGCGATGACAGACCTTCGAGCCCGGTCGTGCTGAGCGCGATCACCGGACACGAGGCGCTCGGCGGACTTTCACTGGTACTCGCGCTCCCTTGTGGTGAGACCGCGCTCACCTCGACGAACGCGACATCCGGCGGACGCGCGGGGTCCGTGGTTTCCTCGGCCTTCAACGCGCGGCGCACGAGCTGTGGCAGGCCGGCTCCAAACCACGGCTCTTTCGATTCGCATTCCTCGGCCGCACGCCACAGCAGGCGTTCGAGCTCAGCTACGTGCGCGGGCGATGGCATCGGTGAAGCGTCGGAACAAATAGCGCGAATCATGAGGCCCTGCAGCCGCCTCGGGATGATATTGGACGCTGAACGCTCCCGTCTCGAGATGCTCGATTCCTTCGCAGGTGCCATCGTTGAGGTGAAGGTGTGTGAGCTCGCACTTGCCCCTGAGCGAGTCGACGTCGACGCAGAAGCCGTGATTCTGGGTCGTGATCTCGATGCGTCCCGTCTTGAGATCTTTCACTGGTTGATTGAGACCGCGGTGCCCGAACTTCAGCTTGTAGCTCTCGCCTCCGAGCGCGAGGCTCAGGAGCTGATGGCCGAGGCAAATACCGAACATCGGCCGTTGACCGAGAAGCTCCCGCACGGTCGCGATGCCCGACGAAACCGCGGCCGGATCTCCCGGTCCGTTGGACAAGAAAATCCCGTCGGGATCGTGGGCCAGCACCTCTTTGGCGGTCGCGCTTGCAGGCACCACGGTGACCTTGCAGCCCTCGTCGATCAGACACCTCAAAATGTTTCGCTTGATCCCGAAATCCATCGCCACCACGTGCCACGGACGCGCCTCGGGGCGCGGCTCGGACCACATGCCGCTGCCCTCGGTCCATTGATAGGCCTCCGGCGTGGTGACCTCGCCCGTCAGATTCTGGCCGATCATCGAAGGTGCCGCCTTGGCCCGATCGTGCAAAGACGCAGGGTCCTCGGTGCCCACTGCCGCCATCTGCGCCCCGACGTCTCGGATGTGCCGCGTCAGGGATCGGGTGTCGATACCCGAGATGCCGACGATTCCGTGTCGCTTCAGGTAGTCGTCGAGCGATTCTTTGGCGCGCCAGTTGCTCTCCACGGCTGACAGCTCGCGCACGACGAATCCGCGGAGCGCAGGGCGCCTTGCTTCCCCGTCTTCGAGGGTGATGCCGGTGTTTCCGATCTGTGGAGCCGTCATCGTGACGATTTGCCCGCAGTAGGAAGGATCGGTGAGGACCTCTTCATAGCCGGTCATGCCGGTCGTGAATACTGCTTCGCCAGTGGCGGCGCCCTCCGCGCCAAAGCTCTCACCCACGAAACGTGTCCCATCTGCGAGTACTAGGTTTGCTTGTTTGGTCATCTTTCGAGCTCGTGTACGATCTGCCCTCCGACGATGGTCAGTGCAGTCCTCCCCATCAGCTCACGGCCGAGTAGCGGTGTGTTGTGTGATTTGGAGCGTAGCGCTTCTTGGTCGAGAATCCATCGAGCGTCCGGATCGAGCACCGTGACGTCGGCTCGTTTGCCTTCACGTAGCGATCCACCATCGAAATCGGGGATGAGCCGCGCGGGAGCCGTCGAGAGCGCTTCGACGAGGCGCATGGGGCGCAGGACTCCGTCCCGGACGAGCTGAAGCATCGATGCCACGGCGCTCTCCAGACCATTGATGCCGACCGAGGCTGCCTCGAACTCGCAGTCCTTTTCGAGGTCGCTGTGAGGCGCGTGGTCGGTCGCGATGCAGTCGATGGTGCCGTCGGCGAGCGCCTGCCGCAGCGCTTCGCGGTCTTCTTCTTCACGCAGAGGGGGGTTGACCTTGCAATAGGTGTCGTAGCTCAGCAACGCCTCGTCGGTGAAGAGCAGATGATGCGGAGTGACCTCGGCGGAGACGCGAAGGCCCCGCGCTTTGGCCTCGCGGAGCAGACGGACCGCCCCCAGGCTCGAAATGTGGGCGACGTGGTATCGAGCGCCGGTGGCCTCGGCGAGAATCAAGTCCCGCGCCACGATGATGTCCTCGGCCGCCCGCGGCCAGCCTCGCAGCCCGAGCTGCGTCGACCGTGCTCCCTCGTGCATCTGCGCGCCTTCCGTCAGGTCGTGGTCTTCGCAGTGTTGGCTGACCAGCAGATCGAAAGTGCGCGCATACTCCATCGCGTGACGCATGACGGCGGCGTTCATCACGCAGCGTCCGTCGTCACTCACTCCGACGGCGCCTGCATCGCGGAGATCGGCCATCTCCGTGAGCTCTCCGCCTTTTTGACCGCGAGTGACCGCACCGAACGGCAAGAGCCGTACGCCGCCGTGCTGCTGCGCGCGAGCGATCATCATTTCCGTGATCGCGCGCGTATCGTTGACCGGCTTGGTATTGGGCATCGGGCAAACGGTGGTGAAACCGCCCGCAGCAGCCGCGTCGAGGCCTGAAGCGATGTCTTCTTTGTATTCCTGCCCAGGCTCGCGCAGATGCACGTGCAGATCGATGAAGCCCGGGCATACCCAGCGGCCCTCTAGATCCACGACTCGCACCTGCTCGCTCGGTGCGTAGGACGCGCCCGCACCGGCGCCGACGTTTCTGATCCGTCCCGCTTCGATCACGACGTCGGCGGTTTCATCGAGCCCCTGCGATGGATCGAGAACTCGCCCGCCCCGGAGGACGATCAGCTGGCTCACCATATCGGTCCGCGCTTACGTGACGGACCCAAGGCAGTCAACCCTCTTAGCCGGCCTTGCGTTGCAGGTCATCGTCGGCGGCTGCGACGGTGCCCACCGAGGAAGTCTTGGCTTCGGATTTCTTCTCCTCGACGCGCTTCTTCATCGTCATCACTTTGCGATAGACCGATGCGAAGTCTTTGTTGCGCGTAGCCATCGAGGGGGTGCCGCCGCGCAATAGGGTTTGCAGGATGAATTCGAGAACTTGAATCTCGCCTTCGGAAAAACTGTTGCTGATGCGCATGGATCGGATCTACCACCAGAGCCTCTACATGACAATCCGTGTCGTGCAACGTAGTGTCACGAGACGTCACCTGCTTTCGAGGTTTTGCTCTGAACCCTTCGGACAATTGGCAGTTCCATGCTCGCCAATAGATGAATCAACGATCGTAGCGCGGCCGCGGCGGGACCGTCCGCGGTTGACAACGGCGCTCGCTCATCTTTCTCCTGGCCCGTTCGGCTCAGGAATCCGCAGCCGTCACACGGACGACCTCGTCGATCGTCGTGACCCCCTGGAGGACCTTGTTGAGGCCCGCCATGCGGAGGGTGGAAACGCCCTCGCGAATCATTTCGTCCTTGAGCTCTGCCGTGGAGCCGCCCTGTAGGACGATTTCGCGGAGCCGCTCGGAAAACGGCATGACCTCGTAGAGGGCGACGCGGCCCTTGTAGCCCGTGTCGTTGCACACCTTGCACCCGGTGCCACGGAACGCGACCACGTTCGGGATTTCGCTCTCGGGAAAGCCTACGTCGAGCAGGACTTGCTCGTCGGTGGGAACCTGTACCTTGCACTCCTGGCAGATCTTACGCGCGAGACGCTGGGCGAGGACGAGGTTGACCGACGCGGTCACCAAGAACGGCTCGATGCCCATGTTGAGCAAGCGCGTCACGGTGCTCGGCGCGTCGTTGGTGTGCAGCGTCGACAAGACCAAGTGACCCGTCAAGGCTGCCTTGACCGCGATCTCCGCGGTTTCGAAGTCTCGAATCTCACCGACCATGATGATGTCCGGGTCTTGCCGGAGAAACGAACGAAGGGCGGCGGCGAAGTTCAAGCCGATGTCCTCGTGCATTTGGACCTGGTTGATGCCCATCAGATTGAACTCGATGGGATCCTCGGCAGTGTTGATGTTCGTCTCGACGCTGTTCAGATCCGACAGCGCCGAATACAGCGTGGTCGTCTTACCGGAGCCGGTCGGTCCAGTGACCAACACCATGCCGTAGGGCTGGTGAATCGCGTCACGGAAATCCGAAAGCGGCTTGTGCTCGAAGCCGAGCTTGGTCATGTCGAGCTGCAGATTCGACTTGTCGAGCAGACGAAGGACGATCTTTTCGCCCCAGAGCGTCGGGACGGCCGAGACGCGATAGTCCATCTCGCGGCCTTTTCCGAGCTTGAGCTTGATGCGACCGTCCTGCGGCAAGCGGCGCTCGGCGATGTCCAGGGAGGACATGATCTTGAGACGGGAAGCAATGGCGTTCTTCAGCTTGATCGGAGGCGTCATCTCCTCGTGCAGGACGCCATCCACACGATATCGGACGCGCAAGACGCGTTCATAAGGCTCGACGTGAATGTCGGAGGCCCCTTGTTTGATCGCATTCAACAGGATCGCGTTGCACAAGCGGACGACCGGGGCATCTTCGCTCGCCCGTTCCAAATCGAGAATGCTCTCGTCGTCTTCATCGATGGCGACTTCGATCTCCGACTCGTCGAAGCCCTCCATGATGTCGTCGTACGAAATCTCCGGCTGCGCATAGGCTCTTTCGAGCGCGGCCATGATCGCGGTCTCAGACGAAACGACCGGCTCGACGTTGTATCCGGTGAGGAACTTCACATCATCGATCGCGTTGAGATTGGACGGGTCTGCCATCGCCACGATGAGCGAGTTGCCCGCGCGGGAAACCGGAATGATCTTGTGCCGCTCGCACACTTGCGGGCTGATCAGCTTGAGAATCTCCCGGTCGATTTCGTACTCGGACAGGTCGATCGCCTGAACCCGATACTGCTCGCTGAGAAAGTCCGTGATCTCTTGATCGGAGATCGCTCCCAGCCGAGCAAGCGCATAGCCGAGGCTGACGTTGTCGTCCTTCTGCTGCTTCTGCGCCTCCCGCAATTGCTCGAGGCTGATCCGCTTTTCACGTACTAGAAGCTCGCCCAGTCGATTTCTGCTCATGCTCGTGACATCCCCCACCAAGATCCAGCCTTAGTATATTTATTCATAAAATCGGGCCAAGCTCAAGTTTCGCCGGGGTCAGCCGGACTCCGCACACCATAACGCAGAGGCTGGAGGCGCCGGAATTATGAGAGGAAGCGAACCGCTGGCAAACGCCATCCGCCGCGCTCCTTTTTCTCGTGCGTTTTTCGGGGCTTCTGAGCAGGGCAGGTCGGCCTTGGCTTGCCGCGAGGCGGCCCGCGGGGTACCGAGCGGGAGTGGCGAAGCCGAAAAAACAGATAACCGCCGCCCCGAAGGACGTCGGCGAGGCGCTGGATCAAATCGAGCAGCCCAAGATGAACTGGAAGGTGCTGGGGCTCATCGGCCTGGCGCTGGCCGTCGTCTGGGTCATCGCTGGGATTTTGCAGCCGACCATCGGCTACGTGGGCTTGATCGTGGCGGGCGTCCTCACCGTCGTGGCGGCAGGGTTCTTGGTGTGGGTCTGGCGGCTCACCCGAAAATCTGCCGACATCGCAGCCATTCTGAAAGGCGCGACCGACAAGGAAAGCCGCTTGGCTGCGCTCGAGCAGCTTCGGGCCAGGCAAACTCCGGGCGGCAAGGACGCGCTCAATGCCGTCGCGCAAGCGCAGCTCGTCGCGCAGGAGGACCCGGCCGAGGCCATTCGAATCCTCGAGACCATCGACGTCAAGAAGGCGCCGGCCGTGGTTCAAGACGACGTGCGCGCCAACCTGGCGATGTTCTATCTGGTTGCCGGCCGGGCGCGTGACGCACGGGAGCTCGCAAACGAAATTCGCCTCGA
>DATIUW010000202.1:0-3106 GCA_035466435.1 Polyangiales bacterium
GCCGTACGCTGATCCGCGGGAAAGTAAGACTCGATGCGTAGCTCTTGCGCCGTCACGTCGAGCGGCGTTCCGAGCGTGGTCAAAGTCGAGAACAAGTCGAGGCGGGTGCCATCCTTTTCGAGGTTCACCGTGATGCAGACCTGAGGCGCCGCCGCGAGATCGATCTCGCTGATCCGTGCAGGGACGCCCGGGTACGCGACCAACGCGTCGAGCAACTTGCGGCTGGTGCTGGTTTCGGGCTCGAGGATCGATTCTCGGTAAAGACGATCGATGAGAAAGCCCGCCACCTGCTCCCAGTTCACGACATACGGCCGGACCCCTCTCGGGTGGAACAACGCATGCATGACGTTCTTCGCCACGATCGGCTCGACCGGCGGCGTCATCAAGAACGAAAACAAACGCGCGAAGGACTGATTCATGCTCACGATGTCCCATTCATGGGTGAGCACGATGGCCGGATAGGGCTCGTGGTGCTCGAGGATCATCTCGAGCGCTTGGCGCACCGGAAGCATTTCCGGCGCCGAGAGGCTGGTCTCGCGATAGACCGGAGCAAAGCCGGCTGCGGACAGAAGCGCGTTCCGCTCTCGCAGAGGCAAGTCCAACGTGCTCGCGAGAATCAACACCATCTCCCGGCTCGGCGCGGACCTACCGTTTTCGATGTAGCTGATGTGCCGGGTCGAAACCTCCGATTCGATCGCGAGCTGCTGCTGACTCATCCGGCGAGCAGCGCGCCATCGCCGAAGGAGAGGGCCGAAGCCCGCCGGGGCGGTGGTTGGGTGGGACATGGGGGGATTCTATCCCGTCCTTTCGGTCTGCCGATGACCTCCGAGGTAATGGTTGCTGCACAGCTCCTGCACCAGACTGGTCGCTACGAGGAGGTCATCCATGAAATTGCGACTATTTTCGCTCATCGCCGTGTTCGGTGTGTTCACGGCCTACACCGCCGAGATCGTGTGGGAGCACGGGTATCTCGGCTTTCTCCGGCTGGCAGCGGACGGTGGATGGGGCGCGCAGGTGTTCATCGACCTATGCATTGCGCTCGTGCTGTTCATCGGATGGATGATTGGGGACAGCCGGAGATACCGAATCCCGGCCTGGCCCTACGTGGCGGCCGTGCTGACGACTGGGTCGATTGGCGCCCTCGCCTATTTGATCCACCGAACCGTCAAAGAAGACAGCGCCGGCTCCGAGCCCGCCACCTCGCCCGTTGCTCAGCGTTCCATGTAGCCGAGCGCTTCGAGGTGGGCGGCGACGTCGTCGTCGAGTGCCACGGAGTCGGCGGCCACCGCGTTTTGCTGCGCGCGGGCACGTTGCTGAAGCAGCGCTTTGGTGACCATGCGAACTTGGTCCGGAGAGGTCTGCGCGAGATTTCGTTGCTCGGCCGGATCGAGATCGACCCGATAGAGCTCGACCGGCTTGAGGCCGCGCGGGTTGCCCTGGTTGGCGGTGATCAGCTTGTATTCGTCCGTGCCGTCGAGCTCCCGCACCGACTCGAGCACGTTGCCTTCGTGGCTTTCCTCCGCGTAGATGACGTCGGTGCCGGTGAAGATGTCGCCGCCTTGCACGCCTTCGGGAACGGGCAGCTCGTGTAGTCGCAGCACCGTCGGCATCAAGTCGATGCTTTGAACCCAATGGCGAACGGTGGTGCCTCCACGCCGGCTCTCGGGCAGTTTCACCAGCAGCGGGACGTGGACCTGCTCGTCGTAGAGCGTGGTGCCGTGCCAGAAGCCGCCGTGCTCGTGGAACTCCTCACCGTGGTCGCTGGTGATGATGATGGTGAGGTCGTCGTAGAGCCCTCGCGCCTTCAGCGCGTCTAGGAGCTTGCCGAGCTCCGCATCCCAGTATGTGATTTCGCCGTCATAGAGGGCCGAAAGCATCTCGGCTTCCGACGGGTCGGGATGCTGGTGTGCAGCCCGGGCGTAACCGCTACCGTCATACGGGTGCGTGAAGTACGGGTCGTGGGGATCCATGTATCCGACGAACAAGAACCAAGGCGCCTCCGGCTTGCGGTCGAGCCACCGGAGCAGGTGCTCGTTGACCGTCTCGGCGTCTTGATACGCAGTTCCCGGCAACACTTCGCCGCCAGAAGCACGCGCCTTTTCGATGCGTTGCCGAATGAACTGCATCAGCAAGAGCTTGGCGCTGGCATCGTCGGCGCCGAGCACGAACTCGGGTTCGAGATAAAAATACTCGTCGAAGCCTTGATGGAAGTTGAAGTACGGCGCCACGTTGAAGTTCGTGGCGTAACCGGCCGTGGTGTAGCCGGCCTCTTTGAGCGCTTCAGGAAGGGTGGTGACCGCATCGGGCAGCGCATCGCTCTTGGCCATCACGCCATGGCTCGATGGCAGGCGCCCTGTGAGAATCGAGGCAAAGCTCGGGCGGGTCCAGCTCGAGTTGGTGAACGCTTGGTCGAAGCGGATCGCGTCGTCCGCAAACCGATCCAGATTCGGCGTGCTTCCGCGCTCGTAGCCATACATCGAGAGATGGTCGGCCCGAAGGGTGTCGACGACGAGGAACAACACGTTGCCCTTGGCGCCCCCCTCGGGAGGTCCGCCGCCGAGATCGGCCCTGCCTGCACCGCGTGCGCCGAGGACGAGATTGCCGGCTAGTCCCACACCGAGCACCGCCAGCAACAACACCGCCGTCGAGGCCCGTGGCAGGCGGTCGAAGGGCTTTCGTTGCACCAGCGAGCGAAGACCCCACGCGAGCAAGGCGCTCACCCCCGCGGCGACGATCGCGCAGCCCAGCAAGACGCCGAGGCCGATCGCGCTCTTCCAGACGAGCTCTTCGTGAAAGACGTCGCGTCGAATCCGGAATGCGCCGAGCGCAAACGAGAACATGCCGAAGAGGGCGGCGGCGCAGTATCCAAAGGCTTCGCGCTCGGGGAGCGCGTATCGCTTCATCCAGCGGCCGGTCACCGCCGTGACGAAACCGAGGCCGGCGCCGAACGCACAGCAGAACAGACCGTATGCGAGCGGACCGTACAGAAACACGCGTGCGCCGGTGGCCCCTGCGGACGAGAGACCGATGACGATGGCCTCGCCGATGCCGACCAGCGCGCCCGCGAAGACGCCCGCGCTGAAACCCACCACCAGACCGCGGACCG
>DATIUW010000203.1:0-10468 GCA_035466435.1 Polyangiales bacterium
CTTGCCTTTCACCAGTAGCGGCACATTGGCCGTCGCAGCGCTGCCGGCTGCGTCATAGGCGTAGAGGAAGAGCCGATATGGACCCGGATCCCTTGGCATCCGAAGCCTTGCGCCACTTTCGCTACCCTCGAGAACCGCGCCCTCCACCTCCGGCGGGACTGGCTGGGGGTCGCCGCCCGTCATGTATTCGGCCGGCTCGCGGCGAAGCACCCAACGCACCCGGATTGCAGAGCCCTCCGGATCGGTAATCGCGGCGCGCACGCGTACCTTCGCGCCCGGAGCCACCTCAGGAGTGCCCTCGAGGACCAAGGGCTCCACGGTGGGGGCAAGGTCTGGTGGGGGGCTGCCAGACCAGAGCTCGGTCATGACGTCGACCGCCCCGAGCGGGGCGCCATCACTCAGGAACATGCCGTACCAGGTGGGGGTGGCCTCCATTTTGGAACCCCAAACGAAGACGTAGGAACCGAGAGCGAGACCGGGCGCTCCGAGCACGCCGCTTTCGTAGCTGCGACGGTAAAACGCCGCCTTCTCCGTGCTGGTCGGCTCGATGGGCGCCCCCCAGTCGTTCTTGGGGATCTCCCATACCCCAAGCGGCCCGAACTCGGTGAGCACATAGGGCTTGGTCGCACCGCCAGCACGGTAGCGCTCGGCGAGGGACAGCGCGCCGCCGTACGAGTTGATGCCGTGAATGTCGATCGCGGGGCAGTGCTCGTGCACGTTGTCGATGCGCGCCCCGCCTAGCTCGGCGGTGACTGTCATGGTCGGGTGGAGCGGATCGAGCCTTTTCACCATGGCGGCGATGTCGTTGACCGCTTTCCAGATCGCCGGATCGTCGCCCGCGCCGAAGCCCTCCATCTCGTTGCCGATGCCCCAGAGAAGCACGGCGGGATGATCCTTGTAGCGAAGCACCGTCCGGCGCGCGCGTTCGAGCTGCTCGCGAACCTGGGTTTCGTCGTCGTAGTCGAAACCGTGGCGCTCGTGTCCGAGCCAGATGCCTACCGTCACCGACAGGCCGAGGGCATGCGCCTCGTCGAGAAGTGGACCGATGTCATCGGCCCCCCAGGTGCGCACCGAGTTTGCGCCCGCGGCCTTCAGCCGCTCGAGCGAGCCACTGCCGCCGGCGCCACGGATGAAATAGGGCTCGCCTCCACGCAAGAGCTGCCAGCCTCGATCCGTTTGGCGAAGCTCGACCCGGATCGCCTTCGCCGAGGCCACCGAAGGCAACGACACGAGGCAGACCGAGGCCAAGACTAGGGGAAATCGTGCACTACCAGCTCTCATCGCGACCTCCGTCCGGCGAGCGGCGGACCAACGCCAGCTCGAGCTCCTCGAGGCTCTTGCCTTTCGTCTCCGGCAATAGGCGCATGACGAGGACGAGCCCGACGATGGCGAACAGGCCGTAGAGCAGGAACGTCATGCTGCTGCCGAGATTCTCGAGCTCCCAAGGAAAGACGAGCTGCACGGAGAAGCTGACAGCCGAATTGACGAGACCAACGAAAGATATCGCCAGGCCGCGTACCCGGTTCGGAAAGAGCTCCGAGAACAGCACCCACATCACCGGACCCAAGGAGAACGCGAAGCTCGCAACGAAACCGAGGATGCCAACGAGGATGATCGTCGGATTCGTGCTCGCGGACGCGAAACCGTAGGACAGGAGTAGCATACACACCGCAATGCCCGTCAGACCGGCGCCTAGTAGCGGACGCCGGCCGATACGGTCGATGAATACCATTGCAAGGACGGTGAACGCCAGGTTCACGAGGCCCACCAGCACGGCCTGCATGAACGACGCATCGGTGCCAATGCCCGATTGTTCGAAGATCATCGGCGCATAGAAGAATACGGAGTTGATTCCGGTAATCTGCTGGAGAATCGCAACGGACACGGCCACTACGAGAATCGGTCTCATCTTGGGCTGAAACAGCTCGCGCAGCTTCGCATGCTCGCTGCCCCGCTCGGCCTCGAGCGACGCTTTGACCGCTTCGATGTCCGTCTCCGCTTGGACGACGCTACTCACCTTCACCAGCGCGTGCCGTGCTTCATCTTCCCTGTCGTTCATTACGAGCCAGCGAGGGCTTTCCGGCACCGTGAACAAAGCGACGAAATAGAGGATTGCCGGCAGCGCTTCGACGCCGAGCATCCAGCGCCAGCTCCATCGTCCGAAACCAAGCGCCTCTGCCCATGGATGTTCCGACTGCCCCAACCGGAGAATGAGATAGTTCGTGAAGAACGCGGCGGATATGCCGATCACGATGTTGAGTTGGTTGAACGACACCATGCGGCCGCGCATCGCGGCCGGCGCCATCTCGGCGATGTACATGGGTGCAATGATCAGCGCGGCGCCAACGCCAAAGCCACCGAGCATGCGCGCGGCCACCAACGTCACGAAGCTCGGTGCGACCGCGGACGCCACGGCCGAGACCGTAAACAGCGCGGCTGCGATTTTGAGCACGGGACGCCGGCCCAGCCGATCGCTCAGCGGTCCCGATGCCATCATGGCAAACGTCGCGGTCAGCGTCAGCGACGCGACGACCCAACCGAGCTCGATTTTGCCGAGGTCGAGCTCGGGCTCGATGAAGGGGACGACGCCGGAGATCACCGAGGCATCGAAGCCCATGAGAAAGCCGCCGAGTGCGACCGTCAGGGCGACCCGAGTCGCGTAGCGCATTTTTGAGGTCATCTCGAGTCGTCCTGTGGGTGCTCGTGCGGCGTGCGTCGTGATAGACTCGCGCGGCCAAAGTCGGTTGCGGTCGGGAGAATGAACTGTGTCTGGAGAGATGAACAAGAACTTTTCGGTGCAATCCCGGTCGAGCGCGGCCACGTCGCTCAGAAGGTCGGGTTACAAAGTGCCTGGCTTCCCCGGGCTTCTCGGGACCGACTTCTCGCAGATGTCGCGCGCCGACAAGGTCGAGCTGCTGAAGACCATCCTGCGTCAGAAGATCCACGGTCTGTCATTCAGCCCGTACGTGGGCGGGCAGTCTCCCCGGACCGAGATCAGTGAGAAGCAGATCCGCGAGCGGCTCAGCATCATTCAGCCTCACGTACGTTGGATTCGAACCTTTTCTTGTATCGAGGGCAACCAGGAAACCCCTCGTATCGCGCGAGAAAACGGATTGAAGACGATGGTCGGGGTAGGGTTGTCGGAGGACCTCGACATCAACGAAATGGAGCTCCGCAATGGCATCGAGCTGGCCCGCGCGGGACATGCCGACATCCTCGCGGTCGGCAATGAGGTCATGCTGCGCGAAGACCTCAGCGAAGATCAGCTAATCGAATACATCGAGCGGGCAAAGGCCGCCGTGCCCGACGTTCCCGTGGGGACCGTCGATGCCTATTTTCTTTTCGAGAACCATCCTCGCGTGACCGAGGCTTGCGATACGTTGCTGGTCAACTGCTATCCCTTCTGGGAGAGCTGTCCCCACGAGTATGCCCTCTTGTACATGAAAGAAATGTACCGACGGGCGCAGCACGTAGCGAATGGCAAGAAAGTCATCATCAGCGAAACCGGCTGGCCTACTGCCGGGTCTGCTTTTGGTGATGCGATCCCGTCTTACGACAATGCGCTCGAGTATTTCATCCGAACGTACCACTGGGCATACGAAGAGGGCATCGAGATCTTCTATTTCTCGTCGTTCGACGAATCCTGGAAGATCGGCGACGAAGGGGACGTCGGTGCGTACTGGGGACTCTGGGACGAAGACGGAAATCTCAAGTATGTCTGAGATCTCTTGGGGCTTGGTGATCGGATGCGCGCTCCTGTTTGCACCGGCGGCTGCGAAGGCCGAACCCTCGGTTCACGCTCCCGGACGCACGCAGTACCGCGCTCCGAAAGCCAAACGCGCGCCCTCGGTCGACGGCGTAGCCGATGAGCCCATTTGGGAGCGGGCTCGCTGGCACGAGATATCGCATCGCTGGCTCGGCCCCGAGTATTCACCGGAGGACTTCCAGGGGCGCTTCAAGGTCGTCTGGACCCGAGAGAAGATCTACATTCTCGTGGAAATCGTCGACGACGTGCTGTTCGACAGCCACCGCGATCCCCTGGTCCAATATTGGGATGACGACTGCCTCGAGATCTTCGTCGACGAGGACTTCTCGGGCGGTGATCACCAGTACAACCACAATGCGTTTGCTTACCACGTTTCGTTGGACAACCAGGCAATCGACATCGGGACCGACGAGCAACCGCGCAGCTATTCCCATCACGTCGAGAGTCGCTGGCAGCAGCGGGGCAACAAGATCATCTGGGAGCTCGGGATCGACATCTACACGGACGAGTACGTGGACGGATCCAGCAAGAACAGACCGGTGAAGCTCGGCGCCGGCAAAGTCATGGGCTTGATGATTGCCTGGTGTGACAACGACGGCAGCGAGCTTCGCGAGAGCTTCATCGGCTCCGAGTCTGCGCCAGGGGAAAAGAAGGACCGTGGTTGGATCGACGCGGGCCTGTTCGGCGAATTGTCGTTGGTCGATTGAGCCGCGGGGCGTGGTCTAGTCAAACCGTCGGTTCACGTCGGGTGACTGCTGAAGCAGTAGCTTCGGAGTCCGATCGACGTTGAATAAGCCCCAGTGCTTCTCGGCGCCGAGGGGCGCGTTCGGCTCCCCTTTCCAAGGCTCATCGAACGCTTCGAAGAAGAACACGGTCGTGTTCGTCGCGTGTCCCCATTCCTGGAGCTCGCGGTAGTGGCGGGCTTGCTTGGTCTCGCTCGCACGCTCGCCAAACTCCTCTGCGACGGTTGCCCAGCCTGCTTCGAGAATCGCAATGGGCTTGCCGGGCAGAGCCGCACGCACCCCTTCGACGTTTTGAATCGTGTACTCGAGTGCTTCGTCGATCGATTTCCCCTCCCACTGAGGATAGGTGTGCACGCCGAGGAAATCGACCTCCGCGGCAAGACCGGCGCCGTCGCGTATCCACCACGCATAGTTCTCGGCTACGGTGACCGGCTGCTCGATGGCCTCCTTCACCTGCCGGACGTAGCCGATGACCCTTTCCACCGGGACCATGTGATCGTTCCAATCGACCAGCGCTTCGTTGGCCACGTTCACGGCAACGACGATGCCCGCGAACTCACGTGCAAGAGCGATCCCACGCTCGAGCTCGGCTGCGTTCATCGCCGTGTTCGCCATCAACGTGCTCTCCGGGATCGGCTCATCGAGCCACGGACAGCCCTCGTGATTGCTGACCTCGGCGCCGAGCCAGATCCCCAACATCACTTTGATGGGGAGCTCGTGCTTCCTGATGAGCTCTAGGGTGAGCCGTGAGTTTTCGCCGGAGTCGTAGAGGCGGATCAGCTTGAAATCGTGGGCGACTAGGATTTCGAGGTCCTCGAGGATCTCGACGGCGCTTGGATTGACCGCACCGCTGCCGCGGTCGGGGTGCTGCCCTTCTCGGAAACCCGAATACGACACGGCCATGACCTCTCCGGCGACCAACGCATCTTCAGGCTGCTGCTGACTAGGCTCCGCCGCGGTCGGCGTCTGGGCTCGGTGCGACGCCGGGGAGCACCCAGCCACTGCAATCGCGAACGCGGTGAATCCCTCTGAAGGCCTCATGGGTAGGTCGATGCTCTGTCCACTGCGTCGGCCGAGACGGCACCGCGCCGTCGCTCGAGCTCGTCCCGGACCTCGTGAGCTTTTTCTTCGGTGATTTCATACGAGGCGACGATCCAAATCGCGATCAACGAGGTGATCATCGGAACGAGGATGTCGAACAACCGCATCCAGAGGAGTGTCGCAGAGGTCTGGGCTCCTTCGAGCTCGACGTCGAAGCCGGTTGCTTCGAGCAACAAGCCTCCGCCAGCGAGCGCCGCAGCCATTCCAAGCTTGACCACCCACCAGTAGATGGAGCCGAACATCCCCTCCCGTCGCTCGTTCGTTTTGAGCTCATCGAGGTCGACCACGTCGGCAATCATGGAACCCATCAAGGTGAAGAGCCCGCCGAGACCGAATGCCATCAAGGGCGCGGGCAAGAGTAGAAGCCACGGCACCTCCGGGTTGTAGCAGTACCACTTCAGACCATAGCCGACGACGGAGAGGCCGGTGGTCACGAAGAACGCGCGACGCTTGCCGATTCTCGTCGCGAGCCAGGTGGCAAAGACGATGACGAAGAACGTGCCGACCGCAGACAAGGTCCCCGAGTAACCGACGTATTCCGCGCCCAGTACCTTGTCGCCCGCGAAGACGTAGTAGATGATGACGTAGAATTGAAACGACGAGATCAGCATGAAGCCGTTGAACACCAAGAAGGTCGCGGCGCAGAGCTTCAAAAAAGGCTTGAAGCGAAGAGTCGCGGCGAAGCCTTTGAAGAAGTCGAGCATGCTCGCGACGAGGGGGTTTCTTTCAGCTCGCCGCTTCCGCCTGTCGGCCCGTTCCGGCTCGTAAAGGTGGGCCAGCGCGTCGGCGCGGTAGGGCTCCTTCAAGAAGATCGCCGGCAAGATGCCAACGGCCGCCGTGAGCACGCCGATGGCGATGGCCAGTCCGGCGGCGCCGGTCACCATGTTGTCGAAAAACGGCTCGTACTGCATCATGAGTAGGAACCAAGGCGAGACGACGTAGGCGAGCTGGCTGAAGAAGTTCTGCACGCCCATCAGCCGAGTGCGCTCGTGATAGTCCGGCGTCAGCTCGAATCCGAGCGCGACCCAAGGCGTCGCAAAAACCGTGTAAGCCAGGTAAAAAACGAGCGAGACCGCGAGGAAGTACCAGAAGTAGAAGCCCTCGCTTCGCCCCTCGGGCAGCTGCCAGAGTAGGGCGAAGATCAGGCCTGCTGAAATGGCGCCGGCGAAGATGTAGGGCCGTCGCCGTCCCCATCGCGAGCGCGTGTGGTCGGAGATGTAGCCCATCAACGGGTCGGTGAACGCGTCGGTGAGCCGCGGTATGGCGCCGAGAAGGCCGACGAGCCAGGGGCTCATGCCGAGCCCGAGATTCAACACGATGATCATGCCGCCGCTCGCTGCGGCGAGGAGGTTGTTGACGAAGCCTCCCAAGCCGTAAATCAGCTTGCGTGGAATCGAGATGCGGTCTTGGGGCGCAGTCTCGTAGCGCTTCGCGGCGGAAGCGGTCACTGGGCACGCTCGAAGATGCGGACGTAGTCGACGAGCACCTCTGCTGGGAACACCGTGTCCGGGCCCACCGGACCGCCCAAGGTGCCTCCGACCGCGAGATTCAGGATCACGAAGAAAGGTTGGTTGAAGACCCACGCGCCCTGGGACTGGACGTCGGCGCTTCTCACGATGTGATAGACCTCGTCATCGACCGAGAACGTGATGCGTCCGGGATCCCACTCGATGGCAAAGACGTGAAAGTCGTCGGCAAAGGTCGCGCCACCGGATAGCTCGAAGTCATTCGAGATCGCCTCACCGCCGGAGTAGCCCGGCCCGTGCAGGCTGCCGAATACCCTCGCCGGCCGTTGTCCTTGATACTCCATGATGTCGATCTCACCGCACTCCGGCCAAGGCGCCACGTCGATGTTGGTGCCGAGCATCCAGAACGCGGGCCAAAGGCCTTGCCCCTCCGGGAGCTTGATGCGCGCCTCGAACCGACCGTGCTGCTGCTCGAAAAGCCCCTGGGTCTTGATGCGTCCCGAGGTGTAGTCGTTGCCCATGAACGACTCTTCTCGCGCGACGATCCGTAGATGACCCTGACCGTCGAGGGATACGTTCTCCACGCGATCGGTATTGAACTCGAGTTGCTGGTTCCCCCAGCCGTCTCCACCGATGTCGTACGACCACAACGTGGGGTCGGGTGGCGTGCCTTCGTCGCCGTCGAATTCATCGGCCATGGTGAGCACCCATCGCTCCGGCGAGATGAGCTCGTCGGAGGATCCACAGCCGTAGCTGAATCCGCCGATCACGGCGCTCATGGCCACCAGACAGATAAAGCGTAGTCGGAACGTCATGCAGTGCCTCTCGATTGCACGGGGAAAAGGGAAGGGTCGTTCAGGGCGGCCTCGAGGACGAGCGGTGCGGCGCCCACCGCAATGCCCCACTCGTTCAGTCCGGTCATTCGGATCTCGGCATTGCGAATCGATGCGGGCAGAGACAGACCGGCAATGGTCGTCCGCACGGCATCCAACAAGATGTCTTGGGCGCGCGCGATGCCGCCTCCGAGTATCACCATCGTGGGGTTGAGGAGATTGAGCATGTTGGCGATGCCAACACCGAGCCTATGACCGGCGTACCGGATCAATTCGACGGACATCGGATCGCCGTCGAGCGCTCCGTCGACGAGCTCGTCGATGCTCGCAGGCGGCGCACGGTTGGAGCCGCTCGCCCGCAACATGTCTTTGGCCTGCTCGAGCAGAGCGGGCGTGCCGATCAAGGTCGCGAGGCACCCTCTGAGGCCGCAGACGCATTGAGGGCCGTTCGGATCGATCGATGTGTGGCCGATTTCGCCCGCCACGCCGCCGCTCCCTCGAAAGATACGGCCGTCGATGATGAGGCCGGCACCGATTCCGGTCGCTACCTTGATGTAGGTGAGATCTCGCACGGAGGCGCCCACGCCCCACCAGAGCTCGGCCAGGGCTCCGAGGTTGGCATCGTTGTCCACGAACACGGGCCGCTCGAGGATTTTCCGTAGATGCGTCGCGATGTTGTAGCCCTTCCATTTGGGAACGATGAGCGGAAGGAGCTCTCCCGGTCGGTTTTGGTCGACCGGGCTCGGTACGGCTACCCCGATTCCGAGCACCTGCGGCGGTGTCACATCACCTGCTTCGAGGACGGCGCGCACCCCCATCGTCATTTTTTGGAGTGCGACTTCCGGCTCATCGCGGACCGGAGCTGGAACGGACCACGAAGCCCTCACGTTGCAGCGTAGGTCCGTCAGGACACACGAAACGTGCGTGGCCCCGAGCTCGATCCCGACGATGAAGCTCGATTGATCTTGAAACTCGAGCATGATGGGGCGGCGTCCGCCGCTCGAGACCCCGGCGTGGGCTTCTTTGATCAATCCCGTGTCGAGAAGCTCGTTGACGATGGCGGACACGGTCGAACGACTCAAGCTCGTGCGCCTTGCGAGCTCGGCGCGGGAGATCTCCCGTTCCTTCCAGAGAATGTTCAGGATCAACCGGCTGTGCTGCGCACGAATCGCAGACGCGCCTAGTCTTTCGTGATTCGTTTGAAGAGCTCTTGCCATCCGTGGTCTCGTGTCGGTTCCAAGCTGCGAACCGGCATCAAAACCGGCTTCGTTCACGCATTGAACGAAGTACGCGGGGGGCTGGGAGATGTCAAGACTCGGCCGAAGCACACCGACTGATGGCATCGCCTCATGGGAAGTAGTACCCGGCGCCATCATACAGTGGATCGTTGCAAGGGGGTCCTACAGGCGTGCCGCAGAGCGCGTAGTTCGGAAGCCGGTTCTCGTCCCACAAGCCCCAGCCATCGTCCGTTCCTTTCCACGCCTCGTCGAAGGCCACGAAGATGAAGATCGTCAACGGCCCTCCAGGGGATCTTTCCCAGGATCGCATCAAGTCGATGTACCACTTCGCATTGACCGGGTTCGCAGCGTAGGTCTCGATTGCTTGGGCCGGATTGGTCTGCCGCCACTTCCAGCCGGTCTCGCCGATGACGATCGGCAACGACTCCCCGATTGTGACGCTCCTGCCCGATGCATCGATGTAGCGGTAGTCACGGACGGCCTGGTAGTTGGACTGGGCTTTGACGAGCGAGGCGTTCATCATGGCTTCGGCCCTCTGAGGACCGGCCGGAACCCCGAGCTGCTGCCAGTCCCACTGCCGATAGTTGGTGATTGGGTACATGTGGATGGCAACGAAGTCGATCAGGCGCAGGATGGCGTCTGGTCTTCTCCCAAAGAAGTTGGCGTAGAAGGTGTAGTCGTCGTTGGCCGTGACCGGCTGCGTCACGTTGTTTCGGGTCTCGGCGATGTATCCCGCGAGGCACTCGAGCGGCATGAACGCAGCAAAGAACGACGTCTCGTTGCCGACGCTCACCGTGACGACGTTCGGATAGGTGTTGGCCAGGCGGATGGCGGTTTCGACCTGAGAATCGTTGATCGCGCTATCGCAGTTCTGCTGCGCGGCGCCCGGTGCGAGGCCTTCGAGAAAGAGCCCCTGCTGGAACTGCATCTCGGGGAAGCTCTCCTCGGCGATCCGCAGAATCTTCTCGGACACCGGATCCGCACCAAACAAGCGCAGCAGGTCGTACCCGGCGGCCTGCAAAAGAGCGAGGTCCTCCAGGATGTCGGCGTCGCTCGGGAGCTCGCCTACGCCCGGGCCGCCCGCCCGGAACGCGCTGTAGTTGATCGCGTTGCCGGTCGTGTAGCTTTCAGGCAGGGGTCGGAGCTCGATGCCACCGCCACCGCCGTCGGTGGTGCAGAACGATGCGTTGTCGTAGAAGTTGCCGGCGCCTTCGAAGTTGCTGGCAATGGTCGAGTAGCCGAACTGCAGGATCTGGCCCTCGAGGAGCGGGTCGCTCAGGTCCAAGGTGACCGTGTAGGTCGCCCAGTCGGTCCCAAGGTT
>DATIUW010000204.1:0-2586 GCA_035466435.1 Polyangiales bacterium
CGGGCGCGGCGGTCTCGGTCATGGCCCCATGGTTCCGGACGAGCGGTTCGTCTGCGATCGGGCGCGCCCCTGGCTGTGGGTCGGGCCGACCGTCATGGCGGACCTGACGCTGACGCCGAGACACTGCATCTGGCAGCATCCGGCCGGCCCGGACCCCGTTCGCACCAGTTTCTTCGACGTTCCCGTGGGAGATCGGCTCGTCTTGCACGGCGGTGTCGACTACGAGAACGAGCGCTGGCGTGCACGGAGCCCCGTCACCTTGCGAGTCTGGATCGCCGATCGCTTCGCGGGCGAGCTCGTCCATCGAGACGGAGACGGGTGGTCGAGCCTCGAGCTCGAGACTGCAAACCTCGGTGTCGATCGCGCGGCCGTGCGCTTTGAAACCACTGCCGAAGATCCGACGGCGCGGGCCTTTTGCTGGGCCGCAACCACCCGAATCACCGAGGCCGCCGATGAATGACGCCAGGGCACTGAAACGTGGTGACCACTGGCTCGGCGCCGTATTGTGCACTGGCTACGTGGTGCTCCTCGCCTGCACTGCATCCGACCTCGCGCTCTCGCGCGACGAAAGCTTCTACGTGTACGCAGCGAAGCGGTATGCAGCTTGGCTGTCGCGGCTGTTCTCCAATCCGATGGCTGCCCTCGAGCAGCAGAGCATCGACTTCGCATGGTCTTACAACTGGGAACACCCAGCGTTGATGAAGCTGAGCTTCGCGTGGAGCTGGCTCGCCCACCAGCAATTCGACCTCTACCCACTCGAGTCACTGGCCTTTCGGCTTCCGGCGATGCTCACTGCGGGGCTGCTCTTGTGGCTCATCTACGCATGGGGCGCGTCGGTCATGGATCGCCGGGGCGCCCTCTTCGCCGCTCTGGCTTTCGCGCTCATGCCGCGTGTTTTCTATCACGCTCACCTCGCTTGTTTCGACATCCCCATCGCGTTCTTCTTCACACTGACCGCCCATGCCTACTGGCGCTCCCTCGCGGACCCCCGCTGGGCCCTACCGACGGGCATCGCCTTCGGTCTGGCGCTCGCCACCAAGCACAATAGCTGGATGCTTCCGGGGATCTTTCTGATCCATTTCGCATGGGTTCGGACCGCCCAAGCCCGCGCCGGACGACGCGAGCGAGCTTCGATCGCCTGGCTTCCGTCGATGTTCGTCTTCGGTCCGATCATCTTGATCGCCACCTGGCCGTGGGTGTGGAACGACACCTGGCGTCGCTTGCTCTCGTACGCGGCGTTTCACTTGCGCCACGTGCACTACACGTACGAGTACCTCGGCGTCAGCTACTTCGAGCCCCCTTTCCCGGTTTCGGTCCCCTTCGTGATGACTCTGTTCACGGTTCCGCTCACCGTGCTCGTGCTCGGCGCAGTGGGACTCCATCGACGATGGAGCTCGTTCCGCTTCCCCTGGAGCACCGAATTCGGCGATACCACCACGCGGCGGACGGAAGTCCTCTGGCTCGGCTGCATGCTCGCACCTCTGCTCGCGATCGCGCTTCCGAGCGCGCCGATCTTCGGCGGCACCAAACACTGGCTCACCGCATATCCGTTTCTCGCTCTGTTCTCGGGCTGCGGTTTGCTCGCCGTCGTCCAGATGGCCGAGCTGCACGTCTGGTCGGGCCGCCGCTGGGCCTCCTCGGCGCTACTCGCGCTGTGCCTGCTTCCAGGGGCGGTCCAGACCGCGCACAGTCATCCCTTCGGATTGTCTCACTATACCCCCGCGGCTGGCGGTGTTCCTGGCGCCGCCGACCTCGGAATGAACAGGCAGTTTTGGGGGTTCACGACCGGCAGCGTGGCAACCTGGCTCCGCGAGGCGCTCCCCGATGGAGGCTCGGTCTGGCTCTGCGATACGACCCCGGGCGCGTGGGCCATGCTCCAGGAAGACGGCATCATTCCGCGCGACATTCGTCCGGCGACGTCGATGCGCGACGCGGATTTCGTCCTCGTCCACCACGAGCCGCACTTCAATGAAGTCGACTATCAGGCCTGGGTCGCGCTAGGGACGGTTCAACCGGCCTACGTGCTCCGCTATGACGGCGTTCCCATCATCTCGATCTACGAGAATCGCGAAAGAGCTGAATCGCGGCGAGGGTCGGTAGACCGCTACAGGGATCCTTGATCGGCCCTGTCCATGCCGTTGCGCGCCTTGTTCATCAGGGCGACCAAGCTCTCCAAGATGCCGATGATCACGTAGGCGGAGAGCAGCCAGACGAGGGCCATCGATGGGTGAATCTCGAGCGCGATCCAGACCGTCACCCCGAGCGCGGTCGAGACGAGAAGGACGGTGCGCCAGTTGAGACGCAGATCTTTGAACGATCGAAACGGCATGGCGCTCACCATGAAGACCGCGAGCATGATGACCAGCCCGGAAATGATGACCGGAGAAAACGGAAGCTTTCCGGTGAGCGTGTTCGCTACGACGATGGAGATCAGGATCCCCGCGGCTGCGGGAATGGGCAGGCCCTGCGTGTATTTCCCCGGCTTTCGAGGTTGGCCGTCGTCAGCCGTCGACACCACGTTGAACCGAGCGAGGCGGATGGCTCCACATGCGACGTAGATGAAGCCGATCAGCATTCCGCCGGTAC
>DATIUW010000205.1:0-37226 GCA_035466435.1 Polyangiales bacterium
CCACGGCAACGGACATCAGGCCTGCCGTGTGTGAGGGCCTGGGCGAGCGCTTGAGAGTGCAGTTGACGAAGAGCGCTCGAAGGTCGGTGAAGTCCCAGCGACTCTCGTCGCAAAGCCTGTTTTGCATTTCATTCAACATGATTCTTTCGTCTTTCCGACCACCAAAAGATCTCCATCCCGGCGGTGCTCAAAACATGGACCTACCATGAGAGCTGCGCTTGGGTGCGAAACACGTTCGCGTCTTCGGCACCGCCAGCGCCAGCACGATTGATCTCGCGCGTGTAATCTGCCGAGAAGCGGATGTGGTAACTCTGCACGAATCCGCTCAGCCCGATGATTGCTCGGTTCCAGGGCACGTCGTAGTTGCTCGCATTGAGAATGCTCCAGCCACCATAAACCTCGAGGTGCCGCGGCAGCACCATGAAGCCGGCGTTAGCCGTTGCTTTGTGAAGGTTCGTCGTCCCGTCGACATATAGGCCACCGGTGTACGCTCCGTCGACCGCGTTGCCGCGAATGAATTGATATTCGAGATCGGCAGACAACCCCCGGCCCCGGATGCCAGCGCTCGTCTCCGCTCCAAATGCATTCTGTAAGTCCACGCAGCTCGTTGGGTCCGGGTTCGGGCAGAGGCCATCGTTGTTGTTCTGGTTCCACCAGGCGTAGCCGCCAAGACTGAAGCTGACGACCCACGACCGGCTGTCTTCCAAGTCGCTTCTGTCGTACGGCGAGAGCTTGTAGCTATAGGGCTCCTTCGAGTAGACCGCACCGCCGACGGCATACACGTCGATGCGGGCTGCGGCCGACCATCCGCGGTTGTCCGTCGAATCTCCGTTGGCCGGTGAGCGAAATGCCATTTGGGAAGCATCAGTGCCGACATTCTGGGCGCCGATGTTGGCTGCGTAGAAGACTCGATCGTCAGCAATGACCTGATCCCACGCGATACCGATCGTGTAGCCCGGGTTTCCGAAAGCGTTGTCTCCTACGAAGGTTCGTTCGATGATCTGCAGCCTGGATGAGGACGTGTTGAACTCGCGCGAGAACCAATTCTTGAAGCTGCCTACCGAAAGACGGGAGCTCTGGACGCCCACGTACTGAATGCTCACCCAACGGAGACTAACCGCGTACGTTTCTCCGTCCGCGCCCGCGCCGAAGCCCAGATCGACGATGCCCTGCCAGTCATCGTGAAATCCTGCCGCGATCATCGGCCGGAGCCGCCGCGCCCACAGGTCATTTTCAGCCTCGCTGCCCTCGGGCTTGTCTAGCCGATACTGGAGTTGAATGAGAAAGCCCAGCTCGACCCAGCGGCCTTCGTCGTCCTCGTAGACGCGCGGGCCGGCTCTTGCGGAGGAGGTGAAAGCCATCGAAACGACGGCCGCGACTAGGACGAAGAAAATGGGGCGAGCTTTCGTGCGCATCATTGCTCCGGTCGCTCCATGCGTCGTCCCATGCAGGTTTGCCGCTCAGCGATCCTCATCCGGTCCGACGAAACCTTTCAACGCGGGCAAGTACCGAAGCGTCAAGAACGTCACGGCCGCCAAGCTGACCGCGATTTCGTAACGGTCGTAAGCGACAGCCACGCCAATCGCGGCCGTGGTCCAAATGCCGGCCGCGGTTGCCGTGCCCTTCACGGTGACGCCACGTTTGACGATCGCACCACCGCCAAGAAACCCGATGCCCGTGATGAGGCCTTGGATGATTCGCGACCGCGCCTCGTCACTGGACAAGACCGCGTTGCCGACCAGGATGAAACCACAGCTGGTCATGGCGACCAGCGGAAACGTTCGCAGCCCGAGCGTCTTCTCGGAAATCTCCCTGTCGTACCCCAAGGGAAGCGCTATCAGGAACGACGCGGCAAGCTTGATCAGATGATAGAGCATCGCTTGCCAATTGATGTCGGGCATATCGGGCACCCGGGCCTCCTCTCTGCTGGAGCCAGAAGCTCCGAAAAAGGCAGCATCTTTCGTGCCAACGCAGACGGGTTCGCTGCGTGGGCACGGAGACGAGGGCCGAAGTGCTTGGTAGACTCGCGGTGAGGCGAAACGCCTCACCTGGGGCGCGATGGAAGGGCGCGCTCTCTCTTACGAAAGGTCAAACACGCGTAGCTTCTCTACGAGTTGTGCGCGCGTCTGCACGCCGAGCTTGCGCATCGCGGATCGGAGCACCATGGAAACCTGTGATTGCGAAACGCCTAACCGATAGCTGATGAGCTTGTTGCTCTCGCCGAGCGCGCTGTAGGTGCAGATCTGACTCTCGCGCTCCGTGAGTCCCCGTGGATCCTTCAGGTCCGGCGGATTGGAATGAGCCAGCACGTAGCGTCGGCCGTCGTTATCGAACCAGTCCACCAAAGACCATCGACCTTCCACCAATGCTTTCCACAGATCGAGAGCCTGCTCTGGGTCGCTCTCACGCATGCGTCCCCGCGCGCGGTCGATGCGAATCGCGGCATCGCGCAGGAGCTGCCGCGCACCGGGGGCCTGCGCACGGCCGATGGCTTCCTCGATCTGGAATCCTTTCGGGTCGATCACCGCTTCGGCATGCTGAGGCAGAGCATTGCCTTGGGCAGGCTCATCGTGACGATCCACGAGGCCTCGTCGCAGACGGTATCCGGACACCAGGTGCGCGCCGATCATCCGCCATAGCTCACGATCCCGGCCGGTCAGCTTGGTGACTTCGGGTAACGGAGCAGTCAGGCTCATGCCGATGCCGTTGGGATCGACCGCCGTGAGAGCCAACACGTCCTTCGCGCCGTCCAGGTGCTTTTGGAATTCCTCCAGGGGCGCAACGCGATCCTTGAATCGCTCTACGGTTTCCGAAAGCGTCGTGACCACTCCCGAGCGGTTGATCTCACGTAGGACCTCCTCGTCGGCAAGCGTAGAGGCGACCAGGATACGCCCTGTGAGATCGGGCGGTCCCGCCAACTGATAGAATTTCGTCGGAAACGGTATCCCCCGCTCGGGTGGCCGCACGTAGGTCGTGCCCACGACGCCGTATCCATGATCAAACAGCGGTAACCCCGTCTCTAGGAGCGACGTCACCCAGCCGTGTTCGTCCACGTCGAGGTCATAAACAAACTCGACGACATCGATGGCTGTGGACTTCGCAGGATGCACGAGGAATCACCAGGCGTTGATTTCGTGTGGAGCATACAGCGCGATCGTCCCTCGGTCATCGCGAGCGCCTGGTTGCTAGCCCTGGCGCGCCTCTGCCGCAGCACTCGGGTCAGACGACGGGTCGGCGTCTTCGAAGCAGGCGAGGGCGCGGTCGATCGCGGTCTTCGTGCCCACCAGGAATACGAGATCGCCGCTCGCGAAGGCCATGTCGGGGTCTGGCGACTCGAGCAGCTCGCCAGCACGGCGCACGCCCACGACCAGCGCTCCGGTCTGGTTTCTCAGGTCGAGGTCGCGGGGCGATCTACCGGCCACCGGGCTCTCGGGCCGAACCAGCAACGTCTCGATCTTCATGTCGTCGAGAGACCGCACCTGTCCGAGCCTCGGTCGAGGAACGGTGGGCTTCTGCTCGCTGGTCTGCGTGTCGCGTCGCAGCTCGTCGATGCGCTCGTGAATGACGTTGCGGGGTACCTCCAGCGCGCGGAGCATCCGGGAAATGACCTCCACCGCGCCTTCGACTTCTTCGGCCACGACGTCGCGCGCGCCCATCTCGAACAGCGCGCTCCGTTCGGCCAGATACCGCGTCCGCATGAGCACAGGCGTTCCCGGCGCGATTCGCGAGGCCGTATCGACGATGCGTTTTGCGGCCTGTGGGTCGTTCACTAGGAGCACCATCATCGTCGCATCGGGCAAGCGAGCGTGACGCAGCGCTTCTTCGCTGGTCGCATCACCGTAGTACACGGGCAATCCAAGCGCCTTGCCACGCCTGACGTTCTCGATGTTCATCTCCAAGACTACGACGGGACGGTTGCATGCGTAGAGCGCGCGGGCTGCGAGCTGACCGCCGACGCCGAAGCCGACGAGAACGATGTGATCACGTAGATGGCGCCCCTTCGTTTCGGCGAGCCTGTCTACGCCCCAGACTCCGAAGAGCTTCTCCAACGGAGCCAGAAGTCTTTCTCCCGCCGTGATGTGAGGCGCTGCCTTGGCGAGCATGGGCGTCAGGAACATGCTCAAGATACCGGCGGCCAACAGCGGATTCACAGTGGCGTCGTCGACTACCTCATGCGCTTGCGCGACCTTGGTGAGAACGAAACCGAACTCGCCGAATTGCGCCAGCCCTAGCCCGGCCAACCACGCGGCGCGCGCTGGAAAGCGCATCGCAAGGGCGGCGACGGTTGCGATCAGCGCTTTCGCAAACAACAGCCCCAACAGGATGCCGAGCACGGCCAGAGGTTGTGAAAGAACGATGCCGCCGTCGAAGAGCATCCCCAACACGACGAAGAAGATGCTCACGAACGCGTCCTTGAGCGGCAGGATGTCGCTCATGGCGCGATGACCGTACTCGGTGTCGGCGACGACCATTCCGCCGAGAAAAGCGCCAAGAGCGAGCGATAGCCCAGCCATCGAGGTGACCCATGCCGTCCCGATGCAGAGCGTGAGGATCGCCAACAGGAAGACTTCCCTGCTTCGGCTGGCGTCCACCCAGCCGAGCACCTTCGGAACGACGAAGCGGGCGAGGACGATCGTTGCAATCACTACGACGCCAGCCTTGCCGAGCGCGAGCCAAATTCCTGCACTGCCGCTCTGCGCTGCAGACCCGCTACCGAGCAGCGGTATGATGAGCACCATTGGAACGACACACAGATCCTGGAATATGAGCGTTCCGACGATGAACCTGCCGTGAGGAGCGTCGAGCTCCTGGCGCTCTGCAAGAGTCCGCAGGACGATTGCCGTGCTCGACAACGCGACCGCGAAGCCGAGGTAGGTGCTGGCCCCGACAGGTTGGCCGAGCGCTCTCGCTATCGCGAAAGTGACGCCAAAGGTGAGCCCGACCTGAAGGACTCCGCCGAGCGCGACCTGGCGAAAGATGTCGCGCATCCGGTCGAGCGAGAATTCCAAGCCGATCGTGAAGAGCAGCAGGACCACGCCAACCTCGGCCAACACCTCGATGTCGTGGACCGAGGTCACCAGTCCGAATCCGTATGGACCCATCAACGCGCCCGCGGCCAAAAGACCTGCGACCGTCGGCAGTCGCAACCGTGCGAGCACGACCGTGACGAGCACGCCTAGCGCTGCAACGATGGCTAGCTCGCTCAGCAGGGGGATTTCACCCACGCAACATCTCCTCCCGGGTTGGGCCTGAACGCATCAGTGTGGGCGCGACCCGACGGCGTTTCAATCACCGCCGAGGTCCCTGGCGACCCGGCTCGGGCGAGGGTTGCAATCGACACGCCGTGTGTCAGAAAGCCCCCATCAGCGCTCCATTTCGCCCATGTCTGACCCTTCACCAATATCGTTTTCGGCGAGCGAAGGCCATAATTCGCTCCGTTGACCGATGACGCGTGATGCGACAGCGAAAACGGCGCGCGACGTGCTCGAGGAGCGCGGCGTGCTCAGCAACGATACGGTGGGCGCCCGTGTCGATGGCAAGGTCTATGATTTGCACACGCCGATCCCGAACGGGGTCTCGGACGTGAAACCCATCCGGGCCCAAGACGAAGAAGCGTTGCCCATCATCCGGCACTCGAGCGCGCACGTCATGGCCGATGCCGTACAACGGCTGTTTCCGGGGACCAAGGTCGCCTTTGGCCCGGCCACCGAAGACGGCTTCTACTACGACTACGATCGGCCCGACGGAACCTTCTCCGAAGACGACCTTCGCACCATCGAGGAGAAGATGGCCGAGATCATAGAGGCCGACCGACCCTTCAGACGCGAGGTGGTCAGCCGAGAGCAGGCGCGCGAGCTTCTCAAATCGCTGGACGAGGGCTTCAAGCTCGAGCACCTCGAGCGCCTGGAGGATCCGATCTCCCTCTACCGGCACGGGGAGTGGGTCGACCTATGTGAAGGTCCACACGTTCCATCGACCGGCTTCTTGAAGGCTTTCAAGCTCACCAGCGTAGCAGGGGCATATTGGCGCGGCGACGAGCGTAATCCGATGCTGCAGCGCATTTACGGCACGGCGTTCGCATCCCCGAAGGCCCTTCGTGCACATCTCAAACAGCTCGAGGAAGCAAAGCAGCGCGACCACCGCAAGCTCGGCAAGGAGCTGAAGCTCTTTGCGTTCCATCCACACGCGCCCGCTTCGCCGTTCTTTCTGCCGCGGGGCGCCACGATTTACAAATTGCTCGAAGACTACGTGCGGTCACTCTACGCTCGCTATGGGTACGAGGAGGTGATCACACCGCAGATCTTCGACAACGAGCTCTTTCACACGTCCGGGCATCTACCGTCGTACGGTGAAAACATGTACATGGCAGCGACTTCCGAGAACCTGGAGAAGCTTCAGGAGAGAATCGAGAACCGACTGCCGCAAACCGACGAACAGTGGGCCGAAGCGTTTCAGGAGTCGCTTCGGTTCGGCGTGAAGCCGATGAACTGCCCGAGCCACTGTCTGATCTACGCGATGACGAAGCGGAGCTACCGCGAGCTGCCCATGCGCATGGCCGACTTCGGCAGGCTCCATCGTTTCGAGCGAAGCGGCGTCGTGCAGGGCCTGACCCGGGTCCGCACCTTCGCGCAGGACGACGCCCACATCTTTTGCACGCTCGACCAGGTGCAGGACGAGATCAAGAGCTTCCTCGACCTCGTCCACGATGCGTATCGAGACTTCGGTTTCACCGACGTACGTATCGTGATCGCGACGCGGCCGGAGGAGCGCCTGGGAGCCGATCACATCTGGGATCAGGCCGAAAAAGCGCTCGTCGAGGCCGTGAAGTCCAAGGGGCTGCCCTACGACCTGGCCGAAGGCGAGGGTGCGTTCTACGGCCCCAAGATCGAGTTCCACCTCAGGGACGCGATAGGGCGCCCCTGGCAGCTCGGCACGATCCAGGCGGACTTCAATTTGCCGGAGCGATTCGACCTGACCTACGTGGGCGAGGACAATACGACGCACCGTCCCGTCATGTTGCACCGTGCTATCCTCGGGTCTATCGAGCGTTTTTTCGCGGTTCTGACCGAGCACTTGGGGGGCGCGTTTCCGGTTTGGCTGGCCCCCGAGCAGATCGCCTTGTTGACGGTGAGCGAGAAGTTCAACGACTATGCGCAGAGCGTGCAGAAACAGCTCCAGGACAAAGGCTTCCGAGTGACCGCCGATCTGAGCAGCGACAAGCTGGGCGCCAAGATTCGCCAAGCACGCCTCATGCGGATTCCGTATCTGGGCGTCATTGGCCAACAAGAAGTGGAAGGACAGGGCTTGGCCCTCCGTTCGCGAGACGAGAACAAAGACCTCGGCTTCATTGCGTTGCCCGAGATCATCGGTCGCCTCGCCCGGGAGAACCAACCGCCTTCCGCGACGGATTCAACCATAGGAGATAGTCATCGCTAGACCGCGCTTTGGACCGCGCGATCGTCCTCGGAATTTCGGACCGAGGGTCAACGATCGCATTCGAGTACCCGAAATCCGCGTCATCGGCGCCGACGGCAGCATGCTGGGCGTGATGAACACCGACGAGGCACGTCAAATGGCCAGAAGCCTCGACCTCGACCTCGTCGAGGTGAACCCGAAGGCAAGCCCTCCGGTTTGCAAGATCATGGACTTCGGCCGCTTCAAGTACGAGGAAAAGAAGAAGCAGGCCGAGGCGCGAAAGCGTCAGACGCAGATTGCCCTCAAGGAGATCAAGCTTCGCCCGAAGACCGACGAGCACGATCTGGAGTTCAAGACCAAGCATGTGCGCCGGTTCCTGGAGGATGGGAACAAGGTGAAGATTACCGTTCGCTTCCGCGGCCGGGAGATCACCCACCCGGAAACGGCTCAGCGCCAGATAGACGCCATCGTCGAGGCGGTCGACGACATTGGCACCGTCGAGACCTCGGCCCGGCTCGAGGGACGCACCATGACGGCGATTTTGGCCCCCAGGGTCAAGGTCCAGCAGACGCGCTGAGGAAGAATCGGGGTTTGGACCCCGGAATTCGCAGCGCTTGACTGCCGTCTTTCACGCGCTAAACCGCTGGCTCTCCGCTTCCTGGCCGCGGGAGCCGCTGGCCTGGGAGCTTCAAGCGAGGACTGTCAAATGCCCAAGATGAAGACGAAACGTGCTGCCAAGAAGCGGTTCAAGCTCACCGGAGGGGGCCGCATCCGCCGTTCTACGGCCGGCAAGCAGCACTTGATGCGTGGCAAGTCCGCCAATCGCCTACGGAGGCTCAAGAAGAACTCCATGGTCGACCCGGCAGACGAGGCACGCATTCGGCGTTTGCTTCCTTACGAGCTCTGAGACTTCGGAGGAAAACGCCATGCCTAGAGTCAAACGAGGGTTCAAAGCCCGACGCCGCCGCAACCGAGTGCTCAAGCACGCCAAGGGTTACTACGGCGCACGCCGTAAGGCCTTTCACGTCGCCATCGAGCAGGTCCACAATGCCTGGGAGGACGCCTACCGGCATCGCCGAACCAAGAAGCGCGAGTTCCGCCGCCTGTGGATTGCGCGGATCAACGCGGCTGCTCGCACCAATGGCTTGAACTACAGCCAGCTCATCGCCGGTCTCAAGCGCTCGAACATTGCCCTCGACCGGAAGGTGCTGGCCGAGATCGCAGTCGCTGATCCAGGCGGTTTCAAAGCAGTCGTCGACGCCATCGATTGAAACGTTTGGGACGCGCGATGGCAGAGCCAGATGCGGTTCGAACGTTTGAAGACGGTCTGGCGCAGATCCGGGCCACGTTCGAGCAAGCGCTTCGCGCCGCAAAGGACGAGCCCGAGCTGCGACTGATCAACGCGCGCTACGTCGGTCCCCAAGGAGAGCTGACGGCGCTGCTCAAGCTCATGCCGAAGTTGCCCGGAGATCGGCGACGGGAGCTCGGCCGCGCAGCCAATACGCTCAAGCAAAGTATCCAGCAAGCCTTCGACGAGACGCTCGAACGAATCCATCGTAGCGCTCGCGAAGCGGAGCTGACCGGACCCTCCCTGGATCTCACACTTCCCGGTCGCTGGCAGATGCCGGGTCGGCTGCATCCGATCACGCGCGTCCGCAACGACGTGCTCGATATATTCGTTTCGATGGGGTTCGACATCGCCGACGGGCCGGAGGTCGAGCTCTACGAGAACTGCTTCGACAAGTTGGGTTTTCCGCCGGATCACCCGGCGACGGACGAGCATGACACCTTCTTCGTCGACGGAAATCGACCCCCGGACGCGCCCAGCGTGCTGCTACGCACTCAGACGTCGACCATCCAGATCCGCGAGATGATGAAGCGAAAGCCGCCTCTGGCCATCGTGTCTCCCGGCGCCGTCTATCGCCGTGACGATGATGCCACACATTCGCCGATGTTCTTTCAGCTCGAAGGTTTCCTCGTCGACCAGGACGTGTCCTTCGCGGAGCTCAAGGGTGTGCTCACACTCTTTCTCCGTCGGCTCTTCGACGAGCACGTCGCTCTTCGGTTTCGAGCGAGCTACTTTCCTTTCGTCGAGCCGGGCGGCGAAGTGGACATGAGCTGCGTCTTCTGCCGCGCCTGGGAACAAGACCATGCGCGCACGATGGCGTGCCGCGTCTGCAAGGGCACGGGTTGGATGGAGATTTTGGGCTGCGGGATGATCCACCCGGTCGTCTTCGAGAACGTCGGATACGACCCCGAGAAGTACACGGGCTTCGCGTTTGGGATGGGTCTCGATCGCATTGCCATGCTCAAGTACGGGATCCCGAACATCAAGCTTCTCTACGAGAACGACGTGCGGTTCTTGTCCCAGTTCTAGGAACGACGATGTTGGCTTCATTCCGATGGTTGCAAGAGCTCTGTCCCGTGGACGCGGACGTCGGTGAGGTAGCGCGTCGCATCTCGTTGGCGGGTCTCGAGGTCGAGGCGATGGAGCGCAAGGGCCACGACCTTTCCGGGGTGGTGATTGCGGAGATCCGCGCGAAGCAGCCGCATCCAAAGCGCGACAACCTGACTTTGGTTCGCGTCTTCGATGGCGAAAACGAGCACGACGTCGTCTGTGGCGCCCCGAACGTTCCTGATCCCGGGGGGAGAGTCCTCTTCGCGAGGCCGGGCGCGGTCTTGCCAGGCGGGTTGCAGATCGCACCGCGCAAGGTGGCGGGCGTCGAATCGAGCGGGATGATCTGCAGCGAAGAGGAGCTCGGTATCGGGGCCGATGGCGAAGGCATCTTCGTCGTCGATACGGACCATGACGCATTGCCCGGAATGGACGCCGCCGACGCGCTCGACCTACACGACGTGATCCTCGACATCAGCCTCACCCCGAACCGTCCCGATTGCCTGGGACACGTCGGGATTGCCCGCGAAATCGGGGTCCTTTTCGGGGTGTCCTATTCGCCTCGCAAGGCTGCAGGCCCACGGCGTACGTTCCTCCCGGAAGGCGCCTTCGAACCCGGCCAGCCCACCACGCGCCTCGCTCCCTTTTGGGACAGCGAGAGCGAGACGATCGAGCCCCCGAAGCTGCCTGCAGTCTCGGTGCAGATCGTCGATGGCGATCGGTGCCCGCGATACGGCGCCGCATTGGTGTCGAATGTCGAAGTCGGCCCCTCGCCATTTTGGCTCCGTTACCGGTTGCACAACCTGGGCCTGCGTGCCCTTTCCAACGTAGTCGACGCCACGAACCTGATCCTCCTGGAGTGGGGGCATCCGATTCACGGCTTCGACCTCGATCGACTCCGTGGGTCGAAGGTGGTCGTTCGGCTCGCCGGCGAAGGAGAGAAGATGGCCACGCTCGACGGCATCGAGCGAACATTCACCTCGGACGACTTGTTGATTTGCGACGGCGAGCGACCCGTGGCGGTGGCGGGCGTCATGGGAGGGCTCGACAGCGAGATTCGGGACGACACTGCACACGTGTTGATCGAATGCGCGTACTTCGATCCGCGATCGATCCGTCGCACCTCCCGAAGACTGGGCTTGCACACCGACTCCAGCCATAGGTTCGAGCGTGGAGTGGACCCGGAAGCAATCCCGCACGTTCTCGCGAGCGCCGCATCGCTCATCGCCGAGCTAGGCGGCGGCGCCGTTGCAACGGACGCGATCGATTGCATCGTTCAGGCTCACCAGCCTGCGTCGATCCAGCTCCGGCCTGAGCGAGCATCCCGGCTGCTCGGGACTCCGGTATCGAAGGAAGAGAGCATGCGTATTCTCGAATCCCTCGGATGCCGGATCACTGGTCACGGCGAAGGCACCATCGACGCAGAGACCCCGAGCTGGCGCCCCGACCTGACGCGGGAGGTCGATCTGATCGAAGAAGTCGCCAGGGTGCGCGGCTACGACGAGATCCCCACCGCAATGCCCCGGGCGCACGTCTCGGAAGCCGGCACACCGGGGCTCCTGAAGCTCGTCGACGAGCTGCGTGACGCTGCGGTGGCCTGCGGCCTCTACGAAGCCATCAATTACGGCTTTTTATCGACGGAAGACCTCCGAAAAGCGCGGGTCGCGACCGACGCCGTCGCCCTGGCCAATCCACTCTCGGAGGAGCGCGCCGTGATGCGCACCTCGCTGCTTCCCGGGCTCACTGGTGCCGCCTCGCGTGCCCAGCGGCACGGGGCCGCGGAGGTGAGGCTCTTCGAGATCGCGCGAACCTTCCTGCCGACCGGAAACGTGCTTCCCCACGAACAGACAGTCCTGGCGATCAACTTGGCGGGAGACCGCCCCGGCTGGATCGGCGGAGAGCGGCCCTTCGACGTGTACGACGGAAAGGGCGTGATCGAGGCGATCATCGATCGTGTGTTCGGGCGAACGCCCGAGCTCGTTTCGGGTGACGTTCCGAGGTTCATGCACCCGAAGCGTTCTGGCGTGATGACGCTGGCCGCGCAGCGGGTAGGCTTCGTCGGCGAGATTCATCCGGAGGTTGCAGACGATCTCGAGCTCATCGGTCGCGTGATCTACGCCGAGCTCGACGTCTCAGCCCTTCATGCTCTTTCCGAGGAGCTGGGTCCGCCGCAAGCGCGCGACCTGCCCAAGTTCCCTGCAGTGACCCGTGACATCGCCATGTTGGTCCGCGATGCATTCGCCGCGGGCGAGATTGCCGATGCCCTTCACCAGGCCTCGAACGGATTGGCCGAGTCGGTACGCCTCTTCGATCTGTACCGGGGCGATCAGATCCCGGAGGGGCATCGCAGCCTTGCCTTCCGGGTGACGTATCGTGATCCCTCGAGCACTTTGACCGATAAGCAAGTCGACGAGGTCCACGGCGCGCTGGCCGAGGTCGCGCGCGATCGCTTCGATGCCACCATCCGGTAGGGGTGATCTCGCCATCTGTGAGCAAACGCGCTTTTTTCTGATGCTGACAGTGCGCCAAACCCTTGAGATTCAAACCGATTTGTGGTTGGCTCCCGCTACTGGCCGCTGGAGGATCAAACCGAATGACCAAAGCCGAAATCATCGATGCCGTCTACGAGAAGGTTGGAGGCTTCTCCAAGAAAGAGGCCGCAGAGGTCGTCGAGGCGGTCTTCGATACGATGAAAGACGTCCTTGCTGACGGGGAGAAGATCAAGATCTCCGGGTTTGGCAACTTCGTCGTGCGCGCCAAAAAGGAGCGGGTCGGTCGCAATCCGCAAACGGGCGCTCCGATTCCCATCAGCGCGCGCCGCGTGCTGACGTTCAAGCCTAGCCAAGTGCTCAAAACCGTCCTCAACCCCCATCGATCCAGAGAAGACGACGACGGGTCGGACGAGGATCTCTGAGATCACCCATGACACGGCGCACCCAACTGCCTGACAAGCTCTTCTTCAAGATCGGCGAGGTCGCGGACATCGTCGGCGTGAAGCCCCACGCGCTCCGCTATTGGGAGACGGAGTTTCCTGCATTGCGCCCCAAGAAGACACGCGGCGCGCACCGTCAGTACAGCCGCAAAGACGTCGAGTTGGCGATGCTGATTCGCCAACTGCTCCACGACGAGGGGTACACCATCCCAGGCGCCCGCAAGCGGATTCGCGATCTCGGGCGGCATCAGCGAAGCAGCCCTCCCGAGCCGCGCGCCGCACGGGAGGTGGCGCTACGGGCCGAGCTCCTCGGTCTTCGGGAGCAGCTGGTCGATCTGCTTCAGCAGTTGAGCGACGACGCACGGGAGCCGCAGGAGGCGCCTCAGGTTCAGGTCACCGTGCATAAAGTAGTTCCGGTGACGGTGAACCCGGGTCCCGAGGTTTGAGCTTTTGGTTTGCCTCCGGGGCGTCGTGAGCTAGAGTCGCGTGCCCTAAAAAAATGGGCATCGGGGCGTAGCGCAGCTTGGTAGCGCACCTTACTGGGGGTGAGGGGGTCGCTGGTTCAAATCCAGTCGCCCCGACCATGGACGGACCGGCGGGCGAAAGCCCACCGGCTCCTCCCTCAATTCCGTTGCTCGCTTCATGCATCCGCGATAGGTCCTTGAGCCCATGTCGGACCGACCACTTCTCTTGGTTTCCAACGACGACGGAGTCGATGCGCCGGGAAACATCGCACTGCGCGAGGCACTTGCCACGTTTGCCGACGTGTACACGGTCGCGCCGCAGACCGAGCAGAGCGCGAAAAGTCACTCGATCACGCTCCACCACCCGCTCCGATTTCACCAGGTAGAGCCACGCGTCTGGGCAGTGGACGGCACTCCTGCAGACTGCGTGTACGTCGCTTTCTTCTTGAAGGATCTCTTGCCGAGGACGCCGGACTTGGTGGTGTCGGGCATCAATCATGGACCGAACCTCGGTAACGACGTGCACTACTCGGGCACTGTCGCCGCGGCCCGGGAGGGTGCACTCAGGGGCGTGCCTTCGATCGCACTCTCCAGCTCTTCCACGGACATGGAAGGTGCAGCGCAGTATGCCAAGCGATTCTGCAAGCAGCTTCTGCGAGCGACGCGTCCAACCGGCCAGGCCGTGTTGCTCAACGTCAATTTTCCCCCCGTGCCTCCCAAAGGCGTTCGGCCGACGCGTCTCGGATTTCGCCTGTACTCGGACGAGGTCGAGGTGCGAGACGATCCACGCGGACGTCATTATTTGTGGATTGGAGGGCCGGGAGGCGCTAAAAACGAGCCGGTGCAGGGAGCCGACACCGAAGCGCTCGACGAGGGCTACATTTCAGTCACGCCATTGAGCATCGAGGCCACACAGCCCGATCACCTCGGCATCGCCTCGTACGTCGCCGGGCCCACGGAGCAAGGATGACTGACGCGCGACTACGTCTGCTCCGAAGCCGCATCCGGGACATTCCAGATTTCCCGAAAGAAGGAATCATCTTCAAGGACATCACTCCGTTGCTGGCGGATGTGAAGGCCTTCCGCGCGTGCATAGAGCTCATGGGCGAACGGCTCGACGGCGAATCGGTGACCGCAGTCGTGGGGATCGAGTCGCGTGGCTTCATGTTTGGGGCGGCCCTTGCCGACAAGCTGGGTGTCGGATTCGTTCCCGTACGCAAGCCCGGCAAGCTTCCCGCCGCGACTTATCGGGCGGAGTACGAGCTGGAATACGGCCGCGACGCCGTCGAGATTCACCGAGACGCTCTCGGCCCTGGCGACCGCGTCGCCGTCGTGGACGACTTGATCGCCACGGGTGGCACCGCCAAAGCGACCGACGAGCTGGTTCACGAGTGCGGCGCCGAAGTCGCAGCATTCGTTTTCGTCATCAACCTGGTAGGGCTCGAGGGAACCGCAAAGCTGGCTCCGCGGCGCGTCATCACGATTCTAGACTACGAATGATCCATGCTCCGGAGACGGTAGGCCACGTCTCTCGCGCTCCGGACCAGCGCATCGAGCTCTCCATCGAGCCAACGATCCCGAAGCTGCACGATGAGTGCGCGTCGATCACTTTCCAGGCGCCGGTACAGCTCGACGAGCCCGATCCACTCGCTCATGGTGGCCTCGCGGCGGGCGCGTTCGAAGTCGCCCCGTCCGAGCGACTCGCGAAGTCGGGCCGCCTTCTGGATCATCGAGGCCTCGAAGGCGCGATCGACTTCCTCCATCAGCACGTGCACGTCGTTCAGATCGCCGAGCAGGTCCTGTAGCCCTTTGCTTCGCTTCACCACGCTTTGGGCCTCTTTGGCGTACGCGCGAATCGGTTCGAGCAGGTACCGCAGCCGCTTGCCCGTGATGCGTGCCTGGTGGAGCTGCTCGGCGTCGTCGACTCTAGCGATTTGACCGAGCTGGACGAGGAGATCGGTGGCGTGCGCCTCGGTCAAGCTCGCCAGGGTCCGCGCGAAGCGCCGGGGCGGATGCTCCGAAAGCAGGTTTTGCTCACTCCGCATGATGGCCAAGCGCTCTTCGAGCTTGCCAGCCGTCGCCCGAAACTCTTCCCTCACCTCTGCGTCGAGCGCTTTGGCACATGCTCTTCGGCGGTCCAACAGGACGGCCGAAAGCCAATTGACTCCTGGCAAATGCTCGGCTCCCAGATCGCCCTGTTGTTTGGTCAGCCACTCGAGCGCGACCTCGGCTTCCCGGCCCCCACCGGTGGCGCGCTGGATGGCGCGTAGGCGCTTGCGGTCTTTTTTGCTCACGGCGCTCTCTAGTTGCGAGCGGTAGGCGCGGAGCACGCTGCGAAGCCTTCGAATGGCGACCCGAAAATCATGCAGAGCCTCGGGATCGGATCGATCGTCGAGACGACGTTCTGCGGCGCGCGCTGCGCTCAACCTATTCAGCGCGAGTCTACGGGCAGCTTCCTCGTCGCTTCGCAGAAGCAAGTCGTCGGGCAGCGTGCTGCGCCGCTTCGATGGCGGGTGCCTCGGCTCGGGCGCGAGCTCCGTCGGTTCCTGCTTCGCCTCGGCCGCGTCGGCAACGGCGATGAGTCGCCTCGGGTATCGTCGTTCGTCAGTGATGATGCCGCTCCTACACCGCTCACCCGTCGTGAACGGAGCTAGAAGACCTAGTACAGGTCAGCCAACCCAGTCAACCGATTCGCCCAACCATACTTCGCCCAGGGGCCAAAGCCCCGTGACGAAAGTGGGAGCATCTCCCACTTTTCGTTTTACGGGGCGTCCCCGGGAGGATTCGAACCTCCGACCTTCGGTTTAGGAAACCACTGCTCTATCCTACTGAGCTACGAGGACTTTCGCGGTGGCCGCGTATAGCACGTGATCCCGCGGGATTCACGGTGTTGACACGAGCCACCGGTTTCCTTCTTCGCCCGTTCGCGCTATACGAGCATCCGAGCGGAATGCGTACGCTAGTCTTGGACCAGGGTTATCAGCCCCATCGGATTATCAGCTGGCAACGCGCCGTATGCATGATTTTCGATGGCAAGGTCGAAGTCGTCGAAGAATACGACGAAGACATTCGCTCGGTGAGCATCACCATCAAGATGCCCGCGGTCGTGCGATTGCTTCGTACGATCGTAGGTCGTAAACGCGCCATCAAGTTCTCCCGCATCAACGTCGCGATGCGAGACGATTTCCGTTGTCAGTATTGCGGCGTCCAGCATCGTTTGCGTGGGCTCACCTACGATCACGTCATCCCCAAGTCGCAGGGCGGCAAGACCAACTGGGAAAACATCGTGATGGCCTGCTACGGCTGCAACGAAAAGAAGGGCAATCGTACACCCGAGCAAGCTGGCTTGCGGCTGCAGCGGACGCCTGCGAAGCCCAGGTGGCTGCCGGTGGTCGCCTTCCGCATCGATCCCGCTGGCTCGATCCCAGAAGCCTGGGCCAACTGGGTGTACTGGCACGGTAAGTTGGAAAGCGATCCCTAGTCGGTTCACCAACTGCTCGAAGAGCCGCCGCCTCCAAAGCTGCCGCCACCGCCGGAAAACCCTCCGCCGCCCCCCGAGAATCCGCCGCCGGACGACCAGCCTCCGCCGGACGACCACGCGCCCCCCGACCATCGGCGACCGGCAGAGCGTTTATCGCGAGGGCGCTTCTTCCTTCGTCTTCCGAAAAAAGCCCATACGATCGGCGCCCCGACGAGCCACGCTCCGACGAATACCGGACCCGCGCTCGGACCGACGGCCGTCATTCCCCCGACGAATACGAACGGCACCAAAAACAAATAGAGGAACCATTGAAACGGATTGGTCCCGAGGACGACCAAGACGAACGGCACCTGGAACAGAAGCCAGAGCACGCCGAACATCTTCGGCGGGACATCGCTCGGTCCACTTACGTCCGTAGGCGGTGGCAGCGTGCTCGTTCCACGAATGAGACCGTCGATCGCGTCGACGGCCCGCTCGACGCCGCCGTCGAAATCTCCGGCGCGGAAGCGGGGCCGAAGGATTTCATCGAGAATCCTCTTCGACATCACGTCGGTGAGCACCGGCTCGAGGCCGTACCCTACCTCGAGCCGCATCGCGCGATCGTTCTTTGCGATGAGGAGCAGCGCACCGTCATCCTGTTCCGCACGTCCTATCTTCCAGGTCTCTGCAACCCGCAGGCTGTAGTCTTCGAGTGCTTCTCCCTCGAGGCCGGGGATCGTCAGGACCACCACCTGAGAGCCTCGGTCCCTCTCGAGCGTTTCGAGCTTGGCTTCGATTCGAGCCTCGGCGGACGTGGAGAGCAAGTCGGCATGGTCGTTGACGCGACCCCGCAAGGCAGGGACGTCGAGAGCCAGGGCTGCCGATGCGACGCTCCACAGCAACAGCGGCGTGAGCCAACGCACCCTATTCACGATGGAACCTCGGTTCGTCGGAAAGTTGGTTGGTCGCGTCGGGTCCCGGAACACCGTGCCGCATCAAGACTTCGACGCAACGGTCCACCGCATGGACGAGGGCACGTGTTGCGGCTCCCTGCCGAATTCCATTCGCCAGCTCCCGCGAGATGGAATCCCAAGCGTTCGGGTCGACGCGCGCTGATATTCCCTGGTCGGGCAGCACGACGACGCGATGCTCGAACAGCGCGATGAAGATGAGCACACCCGTGCGCTCCTGCGTCGCAAAGACCTGCTGCTCCAAGAACGCTTCCGCCGCGCGCCCGCCGACGCGGCTCTCGAGGGCTTCGCGATCGATCAGGCGTCGGGCGACGGCCTCGAAGCGACTGGCAAGCCACCCCATTACGAGACCGAGCTGCGCGCCAATCAAGATCCACAGGTAGGCGGGCACTGCTCGGGCGCCGGCGACCCAGGCTGCGGCCGCGGCGAACGTGGCTCCCCAGGCCGCGCCGATCAGAGCTGCCTTCCACGGCGCTTCCGAATGCGGATCGCAGCGCTCCACCACGCAAACCACGAGCTCGGCCGCAGTCTTACGCTCCGCTGCCGCGGTGGCAGCTCGAATCGCCTCCCGATCGCGCTCCGAAAAGACGCTTTCGATTCGACTAGACACCGCGCGCTAGAGCTCGACCTTGGGAGGCTGCTCGGCTCCCGGGGTCGCCTCGAAGTACGGCTTGTCGTCGAAACCCATGATGTTGGCGAGAAGAATCGTAGGAAAGCGCCTCCGGGTCTTGTTGTAATCCAGTGTGGCATCGTTGAAGCGCTTGCGTTCCACTGCGATTCGGTTCTCCGTGCCTTCGAGCTGGGCCTGGAGATCTCGGAAGGCCTCGGTTGCTTTGAGCTCTGGGTAACGCTCCACGACCACCAGCAGGCGCGAAAGCGCCGACGAAAGTTGAGACTGCGCGGCTTCGAACTTCTGGAGTTGCTCGGCATCGGGGGCGGATTCGAAGCTCATCTGCCCGACCTTTGACCGTGCTTCCACCACGCTAGTCAGGGTCTCCTGCTCGAACTCCTTGGCACCCTTCACGGTGGCGACCAAGTTCGGGACGAGGTCGGCCCGTCGCTGGTAGACGTTTTCGACCTGGCTCCACGCGTTGTCCACGCCTTCCTCCAGCTCGACGAGCCGGTTGTAGCTGCCGACTCCCGTGGCGACGAGCGCCAACGCGATCGCCAGTACCACTCCACATCCGATCAAGCCCTTGCTCATGCCTGCTCCTCGATAGTGCGTGCGCGAGGATGCGCCGAGACCCCTTCTCAGGTCAAGCGCTGGGCGGTTTCATATCTCGAGCCGATCGCCACGGCTCGGCATGATGACGCTCGGAAACCCACGCTCTTCGAGGAGCGCCTTGAGCGCACTACGAGATGGATCTTCGCCATGCACGAGCGCTACGTGCCGAAGCGGCCCCGCTTCGCGCACTGCCTCGGCATATTCGAGTAGATCGTCGCGATCTGCATGTGCGCTGAATCCGTCGAGCACTGCCACCTCGGCGCGCCGCTCCCGTTCCACGCCGAAAATCCGGACCCTCGGGCGTTGCTCGACCAAGCGGCGCCCGAGTGTGTGCTGGGCTTGATAGCCGACGATGATCACGCTGTTGTTGCGGTCCTCGATCCCCGCCACCAGGTGATGAACCACCCGCCCGAACTCGCACATCCCACTTGCTGCGATGATCACGGCGGGCTCGTCGCTTCGATCGATGGCCTTGGAGTCTTCGACCGCCGAGACGTAACGAAGCCCGTCGAAATCGAACGGAGAGTCTCCGCCGAGCAGCAATCCCCGCGTCTGCTCGTCGAAGCAATCCGGATGAACGCGAAACACGTCCGTGAGCTTCACCGTGAGCGGCGAATCGACGTAGACCGGCACCTCGGGAAGCCGCCCTTGGTCTTTGAGTCTCTTCAGAGCGTAGATGACCTCCTGAGCGCGCTCCAAGGCAAAGGTCGGCACGATGGCCTTGCCGCCCCGATCGACCGTTCGGGCGATGATGTCAGCAAGCTCGTCGTCCATCCGTTCGATCGGGTCGTGGAGACGATCTCCATAGGTGCTCTCCAGCAGTAGGCAGGATGCACCGGTCGGAACCTCCGGATCGCGCAGGATCGGCATGTGACGGCGCCCCAGGTCGCCCGAGAACACGAGGCGGCGACGTTCGCCGATGACGTCGACGTCGAGTGCGACCATCGCGCTGCCGAGCACGTGCCCCGCGTCGTAGTAAGTCAGCGTCACCCCGGACGCGATCTGGCGTGTCATGTGGTACGGGATGCTCATCATGAGCTCGAGCGTGCCTATGACGTCGTCCTGGTCGTAGAGAGGCTCCACCGGTTCCATGTGAGCGTCGTTTTTCTCGATCTTCCGATTGATGTAGGCGGCGTCCTGAGCCTGTATTTGTGCGGAATCCTCCAACATGGCTGCGCAGAGGTCCCGTGTCGCGGGAGTGCAGTAGATCGGTCCGCGGAAACCGTGTCGATAAAGGCGGGGAAGGGCGCCCGAATGGTCGATGTGAGCGTGGGAAAGGACGACGACGTCGATGTCCTTGGCGCGAAAGCCGAGCTCACGGTTGCGCTCGTTGCTTTCGCTGCGCCGACCTTGAAACAGACCGCAGTCGAGCAGAATCGTCGCGTGCTCGGTGTGCACCAGGTGCCGGGATCCGGTCACGTCGCCACCGACGGCTCCCACGAACTCAACTTGCACGGAGCACTCGCCTCATTCGGTCTCCGATGAATTCGCGAACCACGGGATCGTTGGTTTCGAGAAAGCTGTCTGGGGCGCCCGTCGCTGCGATTTGGCCGTCGTGGATGAGCGCGAGGCGATCGCTGATCGCGAATGCCGCCTTGAGATTGTGCGTGACCACGACTGACGTGACGTCGAGGCTCTTCTTCAGCCCTAGCAGAAGGCGGTTGACTCGGGTCACGTTGATGGGGTCGAGACCCTCTGCCGGCTCGTCGTAGAACACCACCTCGGGCCGAACCGCAACCGCACGGGCCAGAGCCACGCGTTTGCGCATGCCTCCAGAAAGGTCCGAAGGCATGATCTCTTCGATGCCAGGCAATGCCACCAGCGAAAGCGTCTCCGCCACCCGCTTGGCGATCTGCTCTTCGGTCATGTCCGTTTGCTCGCGTAGCGCGTAGCCCACGTTCTCGTAGACGTTGAGCGAGTCGAACAGAGCCGACTCCTGAAAAAGCATGCCGATTCGGCGGCGGGTCTTCACCCACTCCCGTTCGGACTGTCCCGTGACTTCCTCGCCGTCGAGACGAATGCTACCCGCGTCGACCTCGATGAGCCCCATCATGGCTTTTAGAAGAACGCTCTTGCCCGATCCGGATTCACCGATGATGGTGATCACCTCGTTGGCTACGATGTCCAAGTCGAGCCCGTCTAGGACCACGTTGGGACCAAAGGCCTTTTTCAGCCCGCGCAGCTCGAACAACGCCATGATTCCGAAGTCTCAGCCTTTCGCAGCCCAGGAATTGCAATATCCGAGCGGGTGAATCGGCCCCCTGATCAAGGTGCACGCGCCACACTCGTCCGCCTCCGCGGGCCTGAAGAACGCGCAGTTCGAACAGTTCTTCTTCTCTCCATGCGGAGAACGATCTTGGTATTCGAGCGCTTCGCGAAGCTTCGCATCCTCGTTGCTCAACCCGCTGACGTCGTCACATCGAAACTCTGCCTTTTTGCATCCGTGGAGCATCATCGACGCAGAGCCGATGACCAGCAGATTCGCCGTGCTGCGGAGCATCTCGCGTCTCGAAAGGCTGCGCTTGGTCATTCCTCTCACTCCTGCTCGGAGGCTAGCACGGGGCCGTGCCGGTCAGCGAACCGCGGTCATCATTTTCAGGAACTCGTCGCTTTCGAGCATGCCCGTCACCCGGACGGCTTCGGACCCATCGCTGTGGTGCAACACGACGAACGGCAAACCGGGTTGATTGTAGGCCTCGAGCAGTCCCCATTTTTCGTCGGTCGCCTCGTCGGTGCTCAAGTCCACTCGGACCGTCACGAAGCGCTCTGCTTCCGCCACCACGCGGGGGTCGCTCAACACGTCGCGCTCGAGCTCTTGGCAGGCGCCGCACCAATCGGCTCCGAAGTCGACCAGCATGGGGCGCTCCTCGGTGAGTGCTCTCGATTTCGCGAGCTCGAAGTCTTCGACCCACTCGATGTGTGCACCGGGAGGCAGCGCTTCAGCCCAGCCCACGATCCCCAGAATGCCAGCAACCGAAGCGGTCACGCCGAGCGCCTTTCGGATTCGAGCCGCCCAAGCGCCTTCGCGGAACGAAAGATGAATCGCGCCCACCACGACGCCACCGATGAGCAGGCCGAGCGCGATGGCGAGCCATAGCTCGTCTCGCACGGCCGGCCGAGGGAAGGGCAACAGAGCACGCACATAGTAGAGAGACAGCGCGAGCATGGCGATGCCAAACGCGCTCTTGGTCCACTCGACCCAGCGGCCCGACTTGGGCAGCGTGATCGCAAAGGTTCCGACGAACCAGAACAGGAGCCCGATGCCGATCGCGTACACGAACAGGGCGAGCGCGCCGAACGCCACGTTGCCAGTGGTCGCTACCCAGGTGAGCAACACCGCCAAGACCGGTCCCGTGCACGGCGCGGCGATGAGCCCGTTGACGAATCCGAGCGCAAAAGCCCCGCGCACTCCAAAGCCGCCCGCCTGGGCGAGCCGCCTCTGCAGGCCCGACGGCAGCGCGAGATCGAACAACCCGAACATGCTGAGGGCCATCACGGCGAACAACGCGGCGAGGGCGCCCACCACCCAGGGGCTCGCGAGCGCGCTTCCAAAGGCGCTTCCGGTGAGGGCGGAAGCGACGCCGAGAGGCGTGAATAGGGCCGCGATTCCCAAGACGAAGGACGTCGAGAGTAGGGCGGCTTCGGCGCGGCTTCCGGCCTGCCGAGCCCCGAAAATGCTGACCGTGATCGCGATCATCGGGTACACGCATGGCGTCAACGAGGTAGCCAGGCCGGCGACGAAAATCAGCGCAGCAGCCCCCAAGTAGCTCCCATCTTGGAGCGCCGCCGCGAACGGCGCCGTGATGTCACCGAGGGTATCGGCGGAGGCCTGGGCCTCGGCCGCCAAAGCCGCGACGAAGCCGACCCAGCCGACCCACATGCTCGACCGCATGCACCCACTATGGTGCCCGTTTGGTTGACCGTCCATGAAGCGGGGACGTAGCCTTTCCCTGAGATTCGTTTTGCCGCTGCTTTTCCTGCTGCTCATTGCTTTCGCTACGGGAGTCGTGGCTGCCCACGCCGGCCGCGACGAGGTGCGATTCAGCCCGGAGCCCATCTGGAGGATGGAGGCTTTCTCGGCCTACGCGCTCTTCGTCGCTTTGGTCCTGGTCCCAACGACGAGCTACTTCTACGTATTCCACGGCGACTGGTTTCTCTTCTATTGGATCGATACCGACAGCGCTCCTTGGTTCTGGGGCATCTTGGGCGTGCTTCTGACGATCTCGGCCGCCGCGGCTGGATTTCGATTGGGTGTCGCCTTGTGCCGTGGGTCGCGTGAGGTTGCAGCGCGCAGGGTGACGCTCGGTGTGCTCCTCATCGCCCTTTCGGTGTGGCCGCTCGCATGGAACCGCATTTCCGCCGTGGGGTCGTATCGGCAGTTCTCTCGCGACTATGGGCTCATCTCGTTTTTCGCGAGCCCTGCTTTCTACTCGGGGTTGGCAATGCTGATCATCGGCACCGTCGCATTCCTGTGGGTGGTGACTCGCATCGACCAGCAGACGCATCAACTCGCGTGATGGCCGCGCACTCTCAAGGGGCGAGCACCATGCCCATGTGCTCGCGCAGATGCATCGCCGCTGGAGACGCCCAGAACTTGAGTGCATCCAGGTAGTCGGCCTGCCCTTCGAGGGCAGCTCGTTCGGCCTGAAGCTCGGGCGGAATCTGGCTTCGTACGTCTCGAATCATCGGCTCCAGATCGTCGCACAACAGGAGCGCTGCTCGCGTCGCCGTTCGCCGCGCCGCATGGACCCACCGGTCGAATTTCACTCGCTTAGCCTGCGAGTATGCGAGCGCTGCATCGCGAACCAGACGGCGATCGCGTCGGGCAATCGCTCGTTGCAGCCACCGGGTCTGATCGTTGAGAAACTCCTCGCTGGTGAGGCCCGCGCCGAAATCGGGCTTCACGATGCGCGCAGCCGACGCCAATAGAACGTCCAGCTCTCGAGGAGTCAGCTTGTCCACGGCTTGGTATCCACGTGCGATCTGCGTCATCGGGCGGGCCAGAAGAAAGGTCTGCGTGCAGGGGTCCATCTCCATGATCGCAGCCGGGACCAGCACGGCCGGATGCACGCCGAGCTCGATGGTGATGTCGCGATTGCGGCTCCGGTGAAGGAACAGATCGAAATGGCGAATGTCGAGTGCCGCCGCGATTCGGTTGGCGAGCTCGCGAAGTGGATGATTGGCCTCGGTCGCTAGGCGGTCCCGGGTCGAGAGTCCGTAGGTTTCGAGCTCCGGTGGGTAGATCTTGGCGAGGGCGGGGCCCAACGCTGCCAAGAGCGCACCGGCGGCGGCGTCCTCGGGGCGTGGCGTTCCGAGTTGCTCCAATACCGAGCTTCTGAGCGATCGAGGCCGGGCACGGCCGGGCCCAGGCTCGATGGACGCGATCCGTGCGCGATCTTCCTCGTCGTCGACGCCCATGGCCAGTAGAGGAAGCGTTGCAATGCGCGCGGCTCTCGGGCGAGCCGCTGCCTCGAAGGTCACGGCCAGCTCTCGCCAGAGCTCTTCACGAAGAGGCTCCCGTGTCAGCACGGCCTGGAGTTGCTCGACCGCCGCATCGACTTCGCCCCGCGCGCGCAGCCGCACGGCCAGCTCGCGACGAAGGTCTGCGTTCGGAGCGCCCTGCTGCAGCCCATTTTGGAGCGCTTCGATCGCCGCTTGCTCGTCGCGGCAGTAGTCGGAGAGGACACGAGCGACTTCGAGCGCCGTGGCAGCACGGCGTGTTTCATTCGCTGCGCCGTGCTGTTGCAGCGCGTCGGCGTACCTTCGCCAGTCGTCGTTGGTCCGGCACAGCTCCTCCAGGCTCCTCGCAGCATCGCTGCCTGGTCCGTCGAGCACCACCGCCTGGTGAAGCGCCTTCTTGGCCTCGTCATCGTCGCCGACGGCGTGTTCGAGCTGCCCAAGTCGAACCAGGGCATCACCGCGGGCCTGTCCGCTGCTCGTGTCGAGGACGTGACGAGCCACGCGCAATGCTTCGTCGACCTGACCCAACGCTTCGTGCAAGAAGGAAAGCTCTTGCAGCGTCTCGGCGTCGGTGGGATCCGCAGCCAACGCCGTCTCGATGTGATGCAGAGCCCTATCCGGCATACCCAGGCGTTCCCGGTAGAGACGCGATATCTCGATGGCCACACGCTTCAGACGGCTGTTTTCAGGCGCCCCCGCCAGTAGCTGCTCCATCGTCGCAGCCGCTTCGTGCCAGGACTCGATCCCCTGCAAATGGGCGGCCAAGCGTTCGAGGGCGTCGAGATGCCGAGGCTCTGCCTTGAGGACCCGCTGCAGCGTTCGAATCGCCGCGGGTACCTCTCCGAGCTCGTCGGTCTGGATGCGTGCCACCGTAAGCCACAGCTCGCTCGCCCTTTCTACCGAGCGCGCGCTCGCTGCGGCCTGCGAGAGTCGATCGGCGAGCGTCGACCAGCTCGAATCGACGGCCAGCAAGTCGACGAGACCGTCTGCGGCTGCCTCGGAGTCCGGCCAGAGCTCGAGCGCGCGCTCGAAGTCCATTCGCGCGCCATCATGGTCTCCGATTCGTTCGAGGCGAACGAGCGCGCTTTGTACGAAGAGATCCGACGCCGCCTTCGGATCGCGTTCGGCTTCACCTTCACGTCGGAGCGCCTCGACGAGAGCTTTCGGATCGTCGGTCTCCTGGGCGACCCTTGCGAGTCCTCTCGCCGCGCCGATGTGATGTGGATCCGCGGAAGCAGCGGCACGAAACTGCTCGATGGCTTCGGTGTCTTCCGTCCCTTCGACGAGCTCGGCCAGCCGTGCACGGTGGGCCGCCGCGACGGTTGGGTCTCGAGACACGCGAGCCAAGAGCACGTCGACCTCTCGCAGAAGCTCGGTGTCTCTACGGCTCGCGGCCAATCGCTCCAGCTCGAGCAACGCCCCCAGGTCGGACGGCGATGCGGCCAGGACGCGCCGATACGCACTGACGATGTCGTCGTACTCCCCGAGGCCTTGATGCTCGAGGAGCCTCGCCAGCTCGTACAGGGCGGCCACCTGCCCCGCCGGATCTTCGAGCACGTCTGCCTGCACCGAGTAGACGCCGCACAGGGACTCCCACGCGCCGACCTGCCGATATAGCTGTTCCAACGCCAGCAGCGCCCCCAGATGCTTGGGGTCGACGGCCCGGACGTCTTCCCATGCCTGAATCGCTTGGCGAGGCTTGTTCTGCCTCTCGAGCACCTGAGCTTTGCGGGCCAACGAAGCGATGCGTTGCGCGGGAAGATCGAGCAGCTTCAGCTCCCGGTCGAGATCGGCCAGCAAACGGGTCCAGTCCTGCTCTTCGGCCCGGACTCGCGCCAACGCATCGACGGCGGGGCGGTAGCTGGCGTCCGCCGCGACTGCCGTCTCGTAGGCGGTGACTGCCTTGGCCCGATCTTCCAGATGCTCCTCGTACACCTGTCCGAGCAAGAAAGCGGCACGTGCCCGACCCCCGGCCGTCGTGCAGTTTCGAAGCTGTAGCTCCAAGACGTCGACTAGCTCTTTCCACGCGCCCCGCTCTCGCAATTGCCGCGCGAGCTCCTGCAAAGAGGGGGAGTGTGTCGGGTCGATCTTGATGGCCTCGCGATGATGGCGAAGGGCGTCGTCATCGCTCCCGAGCCGATCCCGGGAGATCTCCGCCATCTTCTGCAGGAGGGCGACCCGTCTGGCTTTGCTGGGGATCAGTCTCAGCTCCTGCTCGTAGATCTCGAGAAGGTCGTTCCACCGGCCCGCCGCATAGTAGAGGCGCCCGAGGCTCGAAAGCGTGGGAACGTGCCGCGGGTCCTTTTCGAGTGCTCGACGATAGCGAACGATCGACTGGTCGCGATCCCCCATTTGCTCGTCCAAGACCTCGCCGGCGCGATGTAACAACGAAACGAGTCGGTCTCGTTCCACGGTCAGATCGATCTCGTAGTCGAGTGCTTCGAGCAGATCGCGGGGCCGTTGAGCCCGGGCGGCCGACCGCTGCCATGCATGAACGGCGGTCAGGTTCGCTGCATCTTGCTGCAAGATCCGTCTGTAGGTTTGTGCCGCAAGCGGGTGTTCCCCGAGCACGTCCTCGTAGATTTGCGCGATCTTGAACAAGTACGACACGGCTCGGGTGCCGGTCGCACGATCCAGCGCGTTCTCGTAGAGTTGGACGAGCTCTTTGGGTCTTTGCACATCCGCGAGCAACCGGCCCAAAGCCTTGAATGCGGCTGCATGGTCCGGCATTGCCGTGAGCGCACGCTGATATTGATCGATCGCTTCTTCCACCGCGTTGAGCCGGGTTTCGTAGATCTCCGCAGCGCGCGCGTGCGAATCGGCTCGTCGCTGTGCATCCGTCGTATGGCGCGCCTCCTGCAAGCACATCTCGACCAACTTCGGCCAAGCACCGCGAATTCGGTAGAGCAAGCTCAAGGCCTGCAAGCTCGACAGCGACGTCGGGTCGAGCTGGACGGCGCGCTCGTGCCAAGCGATCGCCTGATCGACGTCTCCGAGCTCTTCTTCGTAAAGGCGAGCGATGCGCTGCGTGAAAGTGAGCTTCTCGGCGTCGTCGTCGGTGGTCTCCGTCAGCGCTTCCAGGGTCTCGACGAGCGCCGTGAGCCGTTGGCCGGCTTCGTAGTGGCGGGCCAGCTCGGCGAGGATCAATGCGTCACCCGGCTGGAGGCTTCTCGCTTGCTCGAGCACTCGAATCGCTTCGTCCCGGTTTCCCAAGTATTCCGCGTGGATGCGTGCTGCCCGGTAGAGCGAGGAGGCTTGTACGGCCGGGTCGGCCGCGAGCGCTGCTTCGGCCTCGAGCGTTCGGATCAAATCGCGCCAACGCCGTTGTCCATAGTAGAGACGCTTCAGCGCCTGCAGGGCGATGGTTGCACCGGGGTCGAGCTGCAGTGCCGTTTCGTAGAGCTCGGCAGCCTGCTCCGGGCGATGTTGACGGCTTTCGAGTAGCTGCGCTCGTCGGACGATCAGCGCAGCACGGTGCGTGTTGTCGGAGGCGGCTGCATTGGCGAGCTCGGCGAGATTCCGATCGACGTCCTGCCACCGTTGATTCGCGAAAAATCGCTGCTCGGTCGCGCGAAGAATGGCCGCATGCGAACGGTCGAGCGCGCGCGCAGTTTGGTAGGCTTCTTCGGCGCCCTCGCGATTGCCGAGCACGTCTTCGAGAAGACGGCCCTTGAGGAGGAACAGCGTAGCCTTGTCGCGCGGTTGCCGGGTGACGCGAGCCTCTGCGTCGAACAACGCGAGGGCCTCTTGGAACATCCGGCCCCCGAGGAGAAGGCGGCGGGCCGCGCGAATCGCCGGCACGTAGTCTGGCGCGCGTTCGAGCGTTGCTTGGTAATATTGCAATGCGCGCCTGTTGTCTTCGAGCGCATCTTCGCAGGTGCGCGCCATTTCGAAACACAGACGAGCCGCCCTCCGCACATCGGGCTGGGTCTGGAGCTCGCGCTCGCATTCCTGTAGCCACTCGCGTGCCCGCCGCATCCGATCGATTTTGCGCGGGATTGCTTTCGCGGGGACCCGTTGGCCGGGACCCGGCGGCACGGCAGGCGGGATCGGGGCATCCTCCTCTTCGACGAGGTCGTCCTGCCCCAGCTCCTGCGTGGCCTCTCGACGCAGAGCCGTGATGTCCCCTTCCTCGAACGCCATCGTGGCCTACATGCTAACCCGGCTGGGGCCGGATCGCATTGGAGCCGAAGGGGTGAGTGGGCGCCCTACATGAGGGCGGACGGGTCAGGCGGCTGGGGCGAGGTCCCGGAGCTCGTCGGCTAGCTTCTTTTTGGCCCTGGCCTCGAGCTGTCGGGCCCGTTCGCGGCTCACACCGAGCTCACGGCCGAGCGCAGCCAAGGAGGCGGACTCGTCGCTCAAAATGCGTTTTTCGACGATCAGACGCTCACGGTGGTCGAGCACCGACAACGCATCTTCGAGTCGATGCTGAATGCCGCTGTGCCGGCGATGGCGAGCGACCACGACGTCCTGAGGTTCCGAGTTGGCCGGCAACATGTCCACCAGCGTGGCATCGGAATCCTGGTACGCGGGCGCATCGAGGGAAATCTCGCGCTGGTCGAGCCGACGGAGAAGCTCGGTCATCTTCTCTGGAGTCGTATCGAACTCCTGCGCTAGACGCTCGGTGAGCTCGTCCGGGTCGGCGATTAGGTTGGACAATCGCGCTCGCTCCCTGCGTAGGCGGAAAAAGAGCTTGGACCGGAACGGCCCGGAGCCCGCACCCACCATCGTGCTCGAACGGACGACCGCTTCGAGCACGAACGCCCGGATCCAATAGCCGGCGTAGGTCACGAAGCGGGTTCCACGGTGTGGGTCGAACTTTCGCACGGCCGTGACGAGGCCGACGCTGCCCTCGGCGATGAGGTCGCCGAGCTTCACCCCGTACCTGCGGTACTGAAGGGCGATGGCGATCACGTAGCGGAGATTGGCCTCCACCAGACGGTCCGCTGCGTCTTGGTCGCCCTCGACGACGCGCAACGCGAGCTCGTGCTCTTCCTCACGAGTCAGCTTGGGGATGGCCCGAACTTGCTGGATGTATCGATCGAGTGAGGCGGATGACTGCATGGTTGTGATCCTATACGTGTCTCGTTACGTTACGTTACCACAAAAGAACAAGAGCGGTTGTCCAACTCTTGTCTAAGGATGTATGTCACGGAACCTAGACATCCGCAACTGAAATTAGACAAGACCTGGACACGAAGCATCCAGGTCAAATCAAACGATTGATATTATGGAGGAATTAGGTCGCGAAGCTCGAGCCGCATCCACAGGTCTGCTTGGCCTGGGGATTCACGAACTTGAAGCCGGCGCCCTGTAGCCCTTCGACATAATCGATCTCGGTGCCTTCGACGTATTGGGCGCTCATCATGTCGATGTAGATGGGAATCCCGTGTGAAACGAAGGTCTGATCGAGCTCGGAGGTTTCATCCTCGAAGAACAAATCATAGGAAAACCCCGCACATCCGCCACCGATGACCCGCACGCGGAGACCTTGTCCCGCCAGGCCCTCGGCATCTTGGATCTCTTTGACTTTGTCGGCGGCTCGTGGAGTGAGGTTCAGCATGATGCTCCTTTGGCCGCTACTATAAGGTCGTTCCGGCCTTCACGCCAGCAGGGAGCTTCCGTATCGTCAGGTGCGTGATCGCGCGAGTCCCGGACCTTCCTCTACAGGGCCCAGAGCGCGAGCGGCCGCCCCGCCGATTTCGAAACCCTCACTCGAGCCCGATTCGTGCCCGCGTTTCACGAATCCGAGCGCCACGATACCGTTTTCGACCTGGGCAGCCGAGGTGATCTCGCCAACGACCGTTCCGTCACGCTCGATGGGGGTCTTCGCGGCGGGCGGTTCGACGCCCTCGATGGCCCAGCGCCACAGCACCTTTGGAGCCTTTCCCCGGTTCTGCAGCATCACCACGGTCTCCTGGCCCACGTAGCACCCCTTGGTGAACGAGATCGCGATCGGGGCAAGCCCCGTTTCCTGAGGGTAGGTCCAGTCGCCGAAGTCGATGCCGAAACGCGGCCTACCGAGCGCCACGTGCGCATCGCCCCATGCGCGCTCGTGGATCGGCCCGCCCCCGAGCGACTGGCACCGCTCCGTCAATCGCTTGAGCTCGGGCTCGAGCTCACTCTCGTCCACGATCCAGAGCCGGCCCCCGCTACCGAGGCGATCGGACGGCCAGCCTCCAGACGACGCCTCCTCGGCCTTGGGGCCCTGCGCGGTCAACAGATGCAGCTCGGTGCGGTGAGCGAGGTCGACGTCTTCCATGATGATGTAGCGGTCGAGACGTTCGAGCAGCCCGTCGACCTCCGCCGAGGGGACGTCGAGCCAGATTTCCTCCTCGCCTCCGAGCACCCATACGTCGGCCATGACGCGTCCCTTCAGCGTCAGCACGAATCCGTACGCCGAGTTGCCGGGCTCCGCCCCCGCGACGTCGTTGGTCACCTGGCCTTGCAACCAGTCGAGGGCATCGTCACCGCTCACGGAGATGACGGCCCGGTCAGTCAGGGCTCGCACCCCTGCCGTATGTCGGAGCCATTCGAGCTCTCGCGTATGCGCCATGCCGCAGTTCTGGGGCGCACCATCGGTGTAAGCAAGCGCCTCGCTCAGGGGGTTACGGGCTCGATGTGGCCGGCGCGGAGCGAAACCACGTTCGTGCTCGTTCGGATGCGGGCGGCCCCGTCTCGTTCGATGCCTTCGAAGACACCGTGACCGTCCTCCCAGCGCACGCGCTCCCCCACGAGCGCGAGCTTCGGACGAAGCGCGTCGACCACCACTTGGGCGCCGTCACGGATGAAAAGCGTCACCCATCGTTCCATGTGCGCGAGTGCGGAGGCCAAGACCGAGCCTCGGTCGAAGGGCTCGTGACCATCGCGCTCAGCCCGAAGGGATGTGGCGATGTCTGCGATCTCGGGCGGCCATTCCATGCGGTTGACGTTGAGACCGACGCCGATGATCACCGCATCGATGCGTGTCCCGACCGTTCGGGTCTCCACGAGAATCCCCGCGCACTTGTGTCGCTCGATCCAGATGTCGTTCGGCCACTTCACCAGCACGGGCCGCTCGGGCAAGAAGCTCGATACGGCGTCGCGAAGGCCGAGGCCCGCGGCCAGCGTGACCAGCGCAGTCGACGCGGGCTCGACGGCCGGGTGGGTCACCACCGAGAAATATAGGTCGGTCCCAGGTGGGGAAATCCAATGTCGACCATGGGCGCCGCGGCCGCGCGTCTGCTGATCGGCCAGCACCACGTGGCCGTCTCGGGCGCCTTCGGCAGCGGCAGCCGCCGCGTCGTCCATGGTCGACGCCGTGCTCTCCTTCACCGTAAGCGAGCTTCCCCAGGATCCAGTGATCCGCGGGCACAGCGATTCGAGCTTCAGATCGTCCTGCATGTCCTACCTCCAATCGAGCCCGAGGTCGCACGATGGCGACGAATGCGTCAGCGCGCCGACACTGATGACGTCGACTCCTAGGGCGCCGAGAGTGCCTACGCGCTCGAGCGTGATGCCGCCCGACACCTCGACGATGACGCGGTGGTTCACGAGCTCGAGCGCTGCGCGCACCTGATCGTCGTCGAAGTTGTCGAGCATGACGATGTCGGCGCCCGCATCGAGTGCTTCTTGCAACTGTGATTGCGTATCGACCTCGCACTCGATGCGGCTGGTGTGTGGAGCATGGGCACGTGCCAGCTCGATCGCTTTGCGCACGCCGCCAGCGGCGGCGATGTGGTTGTCCTTGATGAGAACCGCCGCGCCCAGGTCCTCGCGGTGATTGTAACCGCCGCCGCATCGTACCGCGTACCGTTCCAGCGCTCGCAAACCGGGAGTCGTCTTTCGTGTATCCGTGATGCGGGTGGCCGAGCCATCGGGGAGGGCATCCACGAACCGACGCGTCATGGTGGCGACGCCGCTCAAACGTTGGATGAAGTTCAGCGCGACGCGTTCCCCGAGAAGAATCGACGCCGCGGGTCCCGATATCGTCGCCAGCTCGGCGCCCGGTTCGACGCGATCGGAATCGTCGACGTGCAAATCCACGTCGACCAGTGGATCGATCTGCGCATACACTTCTTCCAAGACCGGCAGGCCGCATACCACCACGAGCTCGCGGGCATGGAGGACGGCGGCACCCATCGCGGTGGGGGAGACGCACGCTTCGGTGGTCACGTCGCCACGGTCGATGTCTTCGGTGAGCGCGCGGCGCACCGTCTCGGCCAGCACGGTAGGGGCGGGCAGGGCAACCTGCATGCGTCAGTTATAGCCAACTCCGACGAAGGATCTCGGAATAAAGATTGCTCATGGCGTGAAGCGCCAGCGCTGCACCGATTCCTCCTCGCCAGGCGCGGGCCCATCCGAACAGGAGCGCGGGGAAAAACACTGCCAGGCGGGCGGGGTGTGCCTCTACCACGAAGTGCAAGAGCGCGAACAAGGCCGCCTGGAGGATCCACGCGCCCGGAGCCAGCTCTACCCCGAACAGGCGCCACCGACGTTGGTCCCAACCTCGGAGCGCGGTCTGTAGGTAGCCGCGAAAGAAGGCTTCCTCCGGCAAAGCCACGACTACGATCTGCGCAAGTACGAAGCTCGCGAGGTCTGGTGGGAAGCGCAGCGAGAAGTCGCCGCTCGGCTCCTGCCACCACCAGTAGCCGACCGCATAGAGGGGAAACACCACCATGGCTATCCCAACCGCGGCTGCGAGCTCGACGAGCGCGGAAGGCGTGGCTCGGTAGAGCGCACGTGCGAGGTCGACCAACCCGAGGGGTCCGGCGTATCGATCTTGCCGGTCCGGTTCCAACAACCCTCCGAGCGCCAGCCCGTAGTGCGTCGGATCGTCTCGCGTCAGCGTGATGGCGCTCAGCAGGAAAATCGCCGCGACGACGAGGTGGACGTACGGACCGACGGTGGGCATCGCTTCGAAGCGGGTGACTCCGAAGATCGCAGCGGAGACCAGAGCGTAGACACCGAGAGTTCGTAGCAGAGGCGGGCGCAGCGGAGCCATCGCGACGACAAGTACAGTGGCCGGCGGCGCTTGCCAAGAAGCAGGCGAAGCCTACACTGCCTCGACTTCGCAACGACGGCCTGGACGAGCGAGACGCGGCGGTGATTTCCGAAGACAAGATTGCTGAGATCCGCGAGCGCGCGCCGATTGCCGAGGTGATCGGCAACTACGTGACCCTGAAGAAATCGGGAAACAGCCTCCGAGGCCTATGCCCGTTTCACAACGAGAAGACCCCTTCCTTCTACGTGCACCCCGCCCGCGGCTTCTATCACTGCTTCGGGTGCAAGGCGTCGGGGGACGTCTTTTCGTTCTTGATGCACGTCGAAGGAAAGACCTTTCCAGAAGTGGCGCGAGACCTCGCCGAGCAGACCGGAGTGGAGCTGCCCACCTACGATCCGCAGCGCGAGGCCGACCTGCAGCGGCACAAGAAGCAAACCGAACGCTTGGCTTCGGTGATGGACAAGGTCACCGACTTCTATCGTGCTCAGCTGCGCGAGCATCCCGACGCCGCCGTCGCACGCAAGGAGCTTTCCGACCGCGGCATCTCCGAAGAGTCGGTACGCAAGTTCCGTCTCGGCTATGCGCCGCACGGGTGGGATTCGGTCGTTCGTTTTTTGGAGCATGCGGGCGTCTCGCCCGCGGATGCGGAAGAGGTCGGCTTGATCGTCGCGAGGCGCTCGGGCCGCGGTCACTACGATCGTTTCCGCCACCGTCTCATGTTTCCCATCGCCGACGTGCATGGCCGTGTCGTGGCTTTCAGCGGACGAGCGCTTCCGCCCGTGCCTTCGATGGAATCGCAGAAGGAGCCGCCCGCGAAATACCTGAACAGCCCGGAGCATCCTCTTTATCACAAGGGAGAGATTCTCTACGGGTTGCACGAGGGTCGCGTGGAGATCCGGCGGAGCGACGAAGCGATTCTGTGCGAGGGCAACTTCGACCTGGTTGCGCTTCATCAGGCCGGGTTCGAGAATGCAGTGGCCCCGATGGGCACCTCTTTCACCGAGGCGCACGCCAAGCTCCTGAAACGTTTCGCGCAGAAGGTCGTGCTGCTCTTCGACGGAGACGAGGCAGGCCGCAAAGCGACTCGCGAGGCGTACCAGGTGTTGAGTCGGGTCGCGCTCAATGCGCACGTGGTGACACTCCCGCAGGGCGATGACCCCGACACCTTCCTGAGGGAGCACGGCGCCGACTCGCTGCGATCTCGAATCGTAAGCTCGCCCACCATAATCGAACATTTGATCGATGACGCGGCGTCGACCGTGGAACCGAATCCACGCGCCAAGGCCGACGCGATTGCGCAACTTGGTCCGATTCTTGCCCAGGTCGAAAGCCCAATCGAGCGAGGTCTCTACGTCGAACGCGTTGCACGCAAATTCGGCATCACAGACATCGGTTTGGTGAAGCGAGAGCTTCGACGAGGACTCGGACGATCGGCACCACGAGTCACCAAGCGGCGTGACGCAGTGCAGCAGTCGATTGCAACTCCGGTGTCGGAGTTACAGTTGAAGTTGATTTCGGTTTGGATCGATCACCCAACGTCGATCGAACCGGAACACGTGCAGAAGCTGGGGAAGCTTTTGACGAGCCCTGATCTTCGCGCCATCTTTGACGTTATCTTGCGGATGGTGGATAGGCAGGGATCGCTCGACGTGACGTCCTTGCTGGATGCGTTGCATGACAATCAGTTCAGGTCGTGGTTGGAAGCGAAGTTGGCCGTGCAGGAGCACAGTCTCGACGAAGCACGCCAAGTCTTTCACGAAGGCCTGTTGCTACTCGAGCGCAAGAGCATCGAACGAGAGCTGCCCCGTCTACAGGAACGCATCGTCGAGGCACGCCGTGTCGGCGATGATGCGTTGGCCGCAGGGCTCACGAAAGAGTTTGTGGAGCTGACGCGCAGTGCACATAGGCTCAAGGCGAACACGAAGCAGAGGTGAAGATGGCTAGCGATAGCTCAGTACGTGACGAGGAAGCGACCAACTCCAGGTTCAAGACCGAACCCGTGTCGCGTGTGGTGCCGAAGCTCAAGGGCCGTGAGCGCAAAGAAGTGCAAGCACTCCTGGAACGTGGTCGGATGCAAGGGCACCTGACCTACGACGAGCTGAACGAAGCACTTCCGCCGGACATGGTGACGTCGGACCAGATAGACGATCTCATGGTTTGGCTCGACAGTGAAGACATCGACGTCGTCGATGGCGCACCGGAAGGTCAGAGCCGAACGAGCGACATTCCCGTTGCTGCAACCCGGACTTCCACGCGCCGGCCGTCCACGATCCCGCCCCCCGCGGACGACAGCTACGCACAGAAGTCGAACGATCCGGTTCGCATGTATCTTCGGAAAATGGGCTCGGTTTCGCTGCTCACGCGGGAGGGCGAGGTCGAAATCGCCAAGCGGATCGAGCAAGGCGAAGACAAGATTTTCGAGGTAATTCTCAACTCGCCGGTGGGCGTCGCGGAGATCTTGGAGATCGGTGAGAGCCTCCGTCGGGGAAAGCTCCGCGTCAAAGACGTGATCCGCGACCTAGACAAGGAAGAGGAAGTCGATTTCGAGGCAGCGAAGGCGCGTGCGCTCAAGCTCTTCGACAAGGTCAAGCGCATCGAGTCGTCGATGACCAAAGTTCAGAACGAGCTCGAGAGCAAACGCCGCGTATCCGACCGGAGCAAGAAGGCGTACGACGCCCAGCTCGACAAGCATCGCCACGAGCGCGTCGCTTTGTTGCGAGAGCTGAACCTCAACAAGAAGCAGATCGACCGCGTGGTCGCCCGCATCAAGGATTACATCCGTCGCGTCGAACGCGCCGAGCGCACCATGAACGAAGCCGAGGCTCGCGTCGGCGGCCTCAAGTACAAGGAAATGAAGCGTGTGATCCGCGACATGCAGGAGAGCAAGGAAGTCGAAAAGCGGCTCAACCGCAAATACGGCTCCGAAGAGCAGATCCTACTGTCCGAGGAGCACATTCGCGACGCGCAACAGAAGCTCGACGACGTCGAACAGTCGATGGGTCAGCCGATCGAGGAGTTGCGCGACACGTATCGTGCGCTGGCGGAAGGCGAGCGCCAGACCGAGCGTGCGAAGGCCGAGCTCGTCGAGGCCAACCTTCGTCTCGTCGTGTCCATCGCCAAGAAGTACACGAATCGCGGTTTGCAGTTCCTCGACCTGATTCAGGAGGGCAACATCGGCCTCATGAAGGCCGTCGACAAGTTCGAGTACCGCCGCGGCTACAAGTTCTCGACCTATGCGACCTGGTGGATCCGGCAGGCCATCACACGGGCCATCGCCGATCAGGCCCGCACGATTCGTATTCCCGTCCACATGATCGAGACGATCAACAAGCTCATTCGAACCTCGCGGTACCTGGTGCAGGAGCTCGGGCGCGAGCCGGATCCAGAAGAGATCGCGGAGCGCATGGAGATGCCACTCGAAAAGGTGCGCAAGGTGCTGAAGATAGCCAAAGAGCCGATCAGCCTGGAGACACCCATTGGCGAGGAAGAGGACAGTCATCTGGGTGACTTCATCGAGGACAAGAACGCAATCTCGCCCGTGGATGCGGTCATTGGAGGCAACCTCGAGGACCAGACCCGCCGGGTGCTCAAGACGCTGACTCCCCGTGAGGAGAAGGTCCTACGTATGCGATTCGGGATCGGCGAGAAGAGCGATCACACCCTCGAAGAGGTCGGACAGGACTTCGAGGTCACCCGCGAGCGCATCAGGCAAATCGAGGCCAAGGCCCTACGCAAGCTCCGCCACCCGAGCCGCTCCAAGCAACTGCGCTCGTTCATGGACAACTAACCGGGCTCGGAAAAACACGACACGGCGTTCCACGGAACGGGGCGGTTTGCAAAGGTGGCCCGGTGCACTTGGGAGCTTGGGCCACGCAAACCGCCCCTCGGGCGGCGCGCCAATCGGAGCTGGTTGCTTGCTT
>DATIUW010000206.1:0-43014 GCA_035466435.1 Polyangiales bacterium
AAGAGATCGTGGCCGGGCGCGATCTGTCTTCGGCCGACGTGGAGGCCGTCATGGATGCGATCCTCGATGGCAAAGCGTCGTCTGCCCAAATCGCTGCGTTCGTAGTCGGGCTTCGGATGAAGGGCGAGTCATCGGTGGAAATCGCCGCCGCGGCTCGTTCGCTTCGGCGCCATTGCGAGTCGATTCATCCTGCCGTCGAAGGTCCGCTGTTGGACACGTGTGGCACCGGTGGTGACGGCTTGCACACGTTCAACATTTCGACGGCTGCGGCGATCGTCGCGGCGGCATGCGGAGTGGCGGTTGCCAAGCATGGAAATCGTGCCGTGTCGTCCAAAGCCGGTAGCGCGGACGTCTTGGAAGCGCTCGGAGTCCGAATCGATCTCGCGCCCACGCAAGTCCAGCGTTGCATCGAGGAAGTAGGCATTGGATTCTTGTTCGCACCGAGCCATCACGCGGCGATGCGACATGCGGCTCCCGTCCGGCGCGAGCTCGGAATCCGGACCCTGTTCAATTTGCTCGGGCCGCTGGCCAACCCGGCTTCGGCAACGCACCAGGTCGTCGGCGTCTACGCGGCAGAGCGCTTGGTGCAGCTCGCAGAAGCCCTCGGATCGTTGGGTGCCACCGCCGCATGGGTGGTGCACGGGGAGGGTGGGCTCGACGAAGTCTCCCCATCGGGGGTTACCTCAGTCGCCGCGCTTCGAGACGGGCAAGTGACGAGCTTCACGCTAGAGCCGAGCAATTTCGGTCTTTCGCGCGTTCCGCTCGAGGGTCTTCGGGGTGGAGATGCCCAAACCAATGCGAGAGTCATCCAAAACGTTTTGAATGGAGAAGAGGGCCCAGCTCGCGCAGCGGTCGTGTTGAATGCAGCGGCGGCCTTGTGTGTGACGGGGATCGCCCACGACCCCGAAGCGGGCGCGGAGAAAGCCTCCGCGGCGATCGACGCCGGCGCCGCCCGAAGGAAGCTCGAGCATTGGGCTCGGCTCACGCAGGAGCTATGACCGACTACCTCGCGGCCATCCTCGCCCGAAAGCGCCGAGAGAACGAGCGACGGCGCCGCCACCTGGCGGCGATGCAACCCATCGAGCGCCATCCGGAACCGTCCCGCGGCGAGCGCGGGATCGAGGCGCTTCGGCGCGCACCTGGAGACGCGCCCTCGGTGATCGCCGAGGTGAAGTTTCGAAGCCCGAGCGCGGGTCAAATTCGCCCGTGGAGCCCGGGCGAGGCCGTGCGGGTGGCTCAGAGCTACCAACGCGGCGGCGCTTCGGTGATCAGCGTCTTGGCCGATGGCCCGGGTTTCGGTGGCTCTCCGCTGTTGGTGCGGCGCGTTGCAGCCGCCGTCCATGTGCCGGTTCTCTACAAGGAGTTCGTTTTGGATCCGATCCAGGTCGACCTGGCGTTCGACGTCGGCGCGTCGCTGGTCTTGCTGCTGGTTCGTGCCCTCGACGATACGCAGCTCCGTTCGCTGATCGCTCGGACGCGGGAGCTCGGAATGGAGCCGGTAGTGGAGGCGGCCAGTGTCGGCGAAGTCGACCGCGCCATCGCCGTTGGTTCCACCATCATCGGCGTCAATGCGCGCGACTTGAGCACGTTCCGAGTGGATATGGACGCGGCGCGGGCCTCCGTCGATCGAATACCGCCCGAGCACGTCGCAGTGTTCATGAGCGGTGTGCGAACCACCGAGCACTTGCGTGAGGTGGCTCGGGCTCGAGCGGACGCCGTGCTCATCGGGGAAGGGCTCATGCGCTCGGCGGATCCCGGCGCCCGTCTCTCGGAGCTGCTGCGGTCCGTCTGACGGATCGCTATGCTCGTGGGAGGGTCACACGAAATATCGTGCCCCGTTCTGCGCGATCCATGATGTCGATCTGGCCCTCGTGCTGGTCGACGATCTGCTTTACCAATGCGAGGCCGAGCCCCACGCCGTGGCTCCGTCCCGAGTAGAACATGTCGAAGAGCCGCTCTCGCCGATCCTCGGTGATCCCTGGGCCCTCGTCGGCGACCTCCACGAACGGACGACCGTCTCCGTTGCGCCCCGTGCGCACCTCCACCGTGCTGCGATAAGGAGACGCTTGCACCGCGTTCTTCACTAGATTCCACAAGACCTGTCTCATTCGATCCGGATCCACCCTGGCGATCACGGGCTCGACGGGCGAGATTTCGTCGATCCGAAGCCCGTTGCTCGGGGAAGCTTCCCCACGCGCGACGGCTACCACGTCGCTCGCGATCGAGCGCAAGTCGATGGGCTGGGGTTCGATGCTGCTCGGACGACCCACCTGCAGCATGGTGGTGACCAACGAGTTCAACCTCTCGACCTCGGAGATCACGATTCCGAGGAGCCGTCCATCCTCGGGACTGAGCGCGTTGCTCTCACGCACCATTTCCACGGATCCGGAGATGGAGCTCAGCGGATTGCGAATCTCGTGCGCGAGACCAGTCGCGAGTTGTCCGAGCACTGCGAGCTGTCGGGCCCGCTCCGCTTGATCCCGTAGCGTTTTGATCTCGGTGAGATCCTGAAAGGACAGGAGCAAACCGGACGGATTGCCGCTCGCATCGACCAGCGCGCTCAACGTGTAGCCCATCGAAAACTCGGAGCCATCTGCCCGCCGGCCCGTCACATCGGCGCGTTTCGGTGGCTCGTTCATGAGCTCCTTGGCGTAGCTCGGCAGGACGGTCGAGAGGGATTGGCCGATCAGCGCGCCCCTTCGGTCTCGCAGAATCTCGCGCGCTGCAGGATTGACGCCGATGATTCGACCGTCGTCGTCGGCCGTGATGAGGCCCGACGAAATCGAGCGCACGATGTCGTCGTTGAGCTGCTCGAGTCGGGCAGCGCTCTGCTCCGCGACGAGCAGGCGAGCACCCACCACCTGAGCCCGGCGCGCCAGATTGGTGGCGAGCAGGGCGACCGCCGTGATTCCCACCAAGTTCGATACCAACGCGAGCTGGAAGTCCCGCGAGCTCAGCACGTATTGGCTCAGCGGCTGGTCTGGTGGCGGTGGTAACCATCCCAGATTGAGGCCCAGCCCTTGGAGAAGGTAGCAAGCCAAGCTCGCCGCTGCCGTGTAGTAGGCGGCACGCGTTCCCAGGGTCAGCGCGGCGGTCAGGATCTGCGCGCCGTAGAGAAAGGAAAAAATGCTGCCGGCGCCGCCGGTCAGATACACCAAGCCCGTGATGAGCAGGACGTCCAGCGTCGTGATGGAAGCGGCGACCAGATGCTCGCGACGGCCGCGAAGCAGCCAGACCCCGAACAAGATCGACGAGCCATAGATGGCCGAAATCAAGATTAGGAGAAAGGTGGGCGTGAAGTGACCGTATCGAATCGCGTCGAGCGCCAAGTACATGGTCGCGCCCAAGAGAACGGTAGCCACGATGAGCCGACCGCCGAGAACCCACTGTAGGCGTCGATGCGGGTTGGGCTCCTCGCGTTGTCGGGTCCGGCTCTCGGACGGCTGACTCACTCCGCCTTGACTTTACCTGCAATCGAGAAGATCGGCAGGTACATCGCGATCAAGATCACGCCGACGATGCCGCCGATGAACACCATCATGAGGGGCTCCAGCAACGAGGTCAGCGCCGCGACGGCGATGTCGACTTCGTCTTCGTAGAAGTCCGCAATCTTGTTGAGCATCGTGTCTAGCGCGCCAGTCTGCTCGCCCACACCGATCATCTGAACGACCATGGGAGGGAACACGTTGGTTTCCATGAGGGGCTCGGCCATCGTCCGGCCTTCGCGAATCTTGTTGGACGTCTGCTCGATCGCCCCTTCGACGACGACGTTGCCTGCGGACTTCTTCACCACGTCGAGCGCGTCGAGGATCGGGACACCTGCGGATAGCAGCGTGCCCAGCGTTCGTGTGAACCTGGCCACTGAAATCTTTCGCATGACCGGGCCGAGCACGGGTATGACCAGCAGCATCCGATGGAAGAAATGCTTGCCTGCCGGTTGGCGGTAGATCCAGCCGATCCCGAAGACCAAAGCCGCCACCCCGAGGATGATCCAAACGATGTTGGAAAGGAATCCCTCCGAAGCAGCGATGACGATCTGGGTGAGCGCGGGAAGAGAGTCCTCACCGCCGAATTCGGCGAACATGCCTTTGAAGCTCGGAATGACCCAAGCCAACATGACGACCACGACGATGATCGCTACGAAGAAGATGGCGACGGGATACACCATGGCGCCGCGGACCTGACGCTGGAGCTTGACCCGTTTTTCGATGTAGCCGGCGAGTCGATTGAGAATCGTATCGAGGATGCCGCCCATCTCGCCGGCGCGGACGAGGTTGACGAACAGCTCGTCGAAGAGCTTTGGATGCCGGGCCAATCCTTCCGAGAACGTGCCACCTTGCTCGACGTGCTCTTTCACGTCTTTCAGGATGGCGTTGAGCGCTTTGTTCTCCCCACGCGAAGAAAGGATGTCGAGACACTGCACCAGTGGAAGACCCGCGTCGATCATCGTCGCGAACTGGCGCGTGAAGACCACCAGCTCCTTGGGAGTGACCCCGGTACCCAAGGCGAGCTTGAGCTGACGGCCCTTCTTCTTGATCTTGACCGGGTTGAGCTGTCGAGCGCGCAATCGCGATTGCACCGCTTCCTTGGTGTCCGCTTCGATGACTCCGGTCTGGACCTCGCCTGCGCGAGTGCGCGCCTCGTATACCCACTCGGCCATGAATTCTCCGCCCGATCCCCTCTGGGCTTTCCGAAATCCTAGCTGATTAGGGATCGCGTGGTCAAAAGCCGGGGCAATTCCGCTGTGGCTGCTACGAGCCTGGTCAGTTCCGGTAGGGATTGTCGATGTCGATGTCGACCGGGCTTGGCTTGGCTGGCTCGGGGGACGCTGTGGTCCGCTGCTCCTCGGATGCGCCCGCGCGGGGCGTTTCGGGAATCGCTTTCCGACGCACGCGGCGGCGGCGCGGCTTCGGAGCCGGCGCGCTGGTGCGTTCTTGCGACTGCTCCAAGCGATCGGGCTCGGGCACGCCTTCTCGTTCTCCTCGGGGCCCGGCCGGGGGCTCCGCCGAAGCCGGAGCGGCGGGTTCGGCTGGGGGAAGCTGGACCGCGGGCTGCACGGGCATTGTTGGCGCGCCCGCCGGCGGCGGACTCGCCAGACGCCACGTCAGAAACCCGGCGTACATCAACACGACCAGCGCCAGCAGCATCACGAGCCACCTCAACAGGTGGGACTCCGCAGGGGCGGGATTGTCGACGGGGTCGATCCCCGATTCGGATATCCGACCATGCACGAAGGATCCCGTTCCCGCGGCTTGCACCTCGGCCGTGCTCACTCGTCCCGTGCTGTCGCGCGGCATCGGGACTTTCGACAGGCCGATCTCGGCGCGGCCTAGCAACTCGATGGCATCCCGTACGCGTTGGCGTTCGTCCTGCAGCTTCTCCGCGTCCAAGTCACGAACCACTTCAGCGACATCGCGCGTCTTCGCGACTCCCGCACGTCCGGCCACCAGATCCAGGGCTACGGAAAACTCGTCGGCGGTCTGAAAGCGCCGATCGGGATCGCGGTCGAGGGCCTTCATCACGACCGCGTCGTAGGGCTCGAGGTCCGGCCAGAGCTCGGATGGCTTGGTGATTGGGTCGTTCAGCAGCTTGTTCAGCGTGGCGCCGTTGGAGTCGCCCTTGAACAGGCGCCTTCCCGTGAGCGACTCCCACAAGATGATTCCCATGCTGAACAGATCGGACCGCTGGTCCGTTTCGTTGGTGGCAGCCTGCTCGGGCGCCATGTAGGAGAGCTTGCCTTTGAACTGCCCAGCCCGGGTCGATGCCATGCGCACGTCCGCTTTTGCAACGCCGAAGTCGGTCAGCCGCGCGATTCCGTCGGTGCCGATCAGGATGTTGTGCGGCGAGACGTCACGGTGAACGAGCTGCAGGGGCTTTCCGTTCTCATCAGTGAGCCGATGGGCAGCGCCGAGTCCCTGCAGTGCGTCGATCAACACTCGAAACACGAACGGTTTCGCAAGTCGTTCCCCGCGCTTGGCCGCACGGCCGAGCATCACGCCGAGATGATTTCCCTCGATGTACTCCATGACCAGGAAGTACCCGTCTCCGAGGCTGTCGCTGATGTCGATGGTTGGAACCACGTTCATGTGCCGAATGCGTGCTGCGAGCCGCGCTTCGTCTAGGAACATCGAGATGAACTCTTGCTCGTACGCTAGATGCGGATGCAGCACCTTGATCGCCACGAGCCGCTCGAACCCCGCGACGCCTTGGGCGCGCGCGATGTAGACTGACGCCATACCCCCGGTGGCCAGTTGAGTCAGGATCTCGTAGCGGCCCAATTGCCGACCGGCCATGGGCCGCGACAGTCTCTCGCCACCTGGAGCGCCAGCGGGTGCGTTCATCAAAAGCGTCCCTTGATCGCGAACGCTCCGCCTCTTTTCGTCACGCCTATCGACGGCTCGAGTCGCGTCGACGCGGCTTCGCGGGACTCGCCCTTCCAGTTCGTGAATACGCCCAAGACGGCAGTGGTGGCCGCCATGGCGGCCGTCACGCCGATCAGAATGTTGGTGCGGCGTTCCGCGCTCTGTCCGTCTTCGAGAAGTGCCTGTGCCTGCTCCGCGGGCGTCGGGGAGTCCCCGTCGTTGATGCCGGGTGAGCTCGCGGACCTCGCCGCCGACTCATAGGCGCTCACGCCGTTGTTGGCATCGATTCCGGACCAAACCGTGACGGCGCCCAGGGCGAGCGTCGCGCCGAGCGAAGAGAAGAAAGTCCAGCGCGGGATGGGGGGTGGAGGGGGCGGGACGGGCGCTGCCAGGGTCAGCTCTCGTACGTCGCCAGGGCCGCCTTCGACGAAAGTGGAAGTTTCGCCGGTTGCAAAGGCCGCCTTGATGGAATGCTCGACATCGGGCGTCGTGAAGAACGTCGGATGGCGAACTACGGTGCCGTCGACCTCGATCGTGCACCGTTGCTCGCAGTTCACGTCCACGAGCACGTTTTCAGCTCTCACGGATTCGATCACCGCGTCCGATGCCGCTCGAGCCCTGCGGTCGTCGGGGTAACTGTCACGAAGCTCCAGTGCCAGGTTGGCCGCTCGGATTGAGTCGCCCGCTTTGTGATAGGCGCGGACGGTTTGTAGCAGCGCAGCCGATGTCGGTACGAGGCGGTACGCCCGCTCGAACCAATGTGCAGCGAGCTGGTAGTCCTCAGCGAGGTAGGCAGCGGTTCCCTCGTCGTATGCCTCGGCGGCCTTGGCCCGGTCTTGCACCGAAGCCGCCTCGACGTGACGCTGTGCGGCGTCCTGTGCTCGAGCGCCAACGGGAAAACAGAACGACATCGTGATTGCCGTCAACGCAACCCAGCACGGGTATCGAGCTGTGGTTTTCATCCCCTGGGCCCCCGCCTTCACGATAATAAAAATCTAGCGGGACGCCGAATCAGGCGCCGGTGCGGATGGCTTGCTGGTAGCCTTTACGGTCGAAATTCAAGAGCATCTGTCGGAATTCGTCCGGTTCGGGGGACCGGATCGTGGCGAGATCTCGGTCGATGACGCCGTGGGCGACCAGGTGCAACAGCGACTGATTCATCGTCTGCATCCCGGACGAGCCCTGGCCCGTCTGCATGATGCCGTACATCTGGTGGATCTTGTCCTCTCGAATGAGGTTGCGAATGGCGGGATTCGGCACGAGCGCCTCGCACGCCATGGCCCGTCCCGGGCCGTCCGCGCGAGGTAGCAGCATCTGACTGAGCACGCCCTGCAGCACGAACGAGAGCTGGGCGCGGATCTGACTCTGCTGCCCGGATGGAAAGACGTCGATGATACGGTTGATAGACTGCGCCGCCGTGTTCGTATGAAGCGTGGCGAAGACCAAGTGGCCCGTTTCCGATATGGTGAGGGCCGCCTCGATCGTCTCGAGGTCTCGCATCTCGCCGATGAGGACGACATCTGGGTCCTGGCGCAACACGTATTTGAGCGCGTCCTTGAAGCCCGAGGTGTCCGATCCCACCTCTCGCTGATTCACGATGCAGAGCTTGTTCGAATGGAGGAACTCGATGGGGTCCTCGACCGTCACGATGTGATGACGATGCTCGCTGTTGATCTTGTCGATCATCGAAGCGAGCGTGGTGGACTTGCCGGAGCCCGTCGGTCCCGTCACCAACACCAATCCGCGCGGCCGCGTGCAGAGCTCTTCCACGACCGGGGGCACGCCGAGCTTGGACAGCGGTCGAATCTCGAACGGAATCGCACGGAATGCCCCGGTCACTGCGCCTCGTTGCAAGAATACGTTGGCGCGGAAGCGTGAGAGGGACTTCACGCCGAACGAGAAATCGATCTCGTGACCCTTTTCGAACCTGAGCCGCTGGTCCTCGGTCATCACCTCGTAGCAGAGCGCCTTGCTCTCGCGTGGCTTGAGAGGCGGCGTCCGAAGAGGAACGAGGGAACCGTCGATTCGGAGTTGCGGTGGCGAGTCGGCCGTGATGTGCAAATCCGAGGCGCCGCGTTCGACCATTAGGCGTAGCAACTGCCGCAGACTGAGTCTGGGTGCTTCCTGAGGTGCTGCCATGTGCTCAGCATATCAGAGCGGCAGCCCGGGCGCCCTAAACGCCGCGACGGCCCCAGGGGCCGCGCCGCAGCCACGCGCGTTTTCGGTACTGCGAAGAAACGATTCTCGCAACCGAGGTCGCTGCGAGAAACGAGCCCTCGAAGCCGAGGCCCGGCGCTACCTGATCGTTGCACAAGAACACACCGCGAACCGGGGTTCTGGTGGGCAGCGCACACACGCCCAGGGCGCGGCGCGTGGGGTACTCGTAGATCGCCTTCATGGTGTGCGGGCCCCGCGTCCAAGGATCACTGGACACAAGTTCGGTGTCGTCACGAAGCGACTGTGGAGGCAAGCCGTCATGAGGACTGTCGACCCAAATGACGTGATCATCGAGGAATGGAATGATGGTCCGGAGCGCCTCGAGCGCGTCGGCGCGGACGAAGCGCAACGGAGAAGAGGCCGTGTCGATCAGGTGCTCTTCGATGAGCCTGGTGGCAGACAGCAGCGCACGTTGGTCATCGACGCGACGAGACCGAATCCACAACGCGCTCTCCGCGTTCGCGCCTTTCGTGCAAAGCAAAGCAAGAGGTCGGAGGGCCTCCGGCACTCCACGCCGATCGAGCAGAACGTGGACCGAAGCGCGATACGCACGCGAGCGAGGCTCACCGACGCGTTCGAAGAGCGAGCTCATGGAAGCACGATCGGGCAAGAGCTGAAGAAGCTCGCCGATTGGCGTGCCATGCACCAGATGAGAGCACCCGATCTCCTCTTCCGTTCGCGCCACCTGGATCGTATGCGCGTTTCGGCTCGAATGGCGTATGGCCGCGGCGCGGTCCCGAGGCCGAACGTCGCCGCCCCAAGAACGAATACGCGAAAAAAGCGCTTCCTGAAACCAAGTCCATCCGCCGTCGAGCTCACCGACGCCTCCAAGCACGTGACCGTGCAAGCGGGCTCGCGTCGCATCCGCATGTTGATGAGGCAAGAGACCCGACAGGTGAGGGAGCACCGCTTCGAACCCCGTGCGTAACGGATGCCGCACGGCGAGCTGCTTCCACGAGGTCCAGCCGTGACCCTGCCGGTCGTATCGCTGCGTCGAGCTAATCAGAGAGAACTGCTGCCGCTCGAGAAAGGTTTCCGGAGGCCAGGTCAGACCTCGACCGACTACCAGGTCGAGCTCCGCCCGTATCTCGGCCAGCGTGCGAGTGATGTCTGCGGCCTGCCTGCGCACGCCCGGAAGCTCCCGGTCGACCTCGTCGAGCCACGCTTCCGTCTTCGGATGGACGTCGATTCGGTGCTCCGGCAACAGAAGCTGAAGTACCCCATTTCGCTCTGCCATTCTCTGCCGGACGTCTTGCTTGAGCGCGAGGGCTTCCAGCGTGCTTCGGACGATCGGGCTTTGCGTCCCAGTGAGGGGCAATCCGAAAGGCTCCACCTCGACGTCGTCCAACGTGTAGGAAGGCTGAGGTACGCCCTGGCCCAGCACCAAAACCCGAAGGCCTTCACGAGCGAGAAGTGAAGCGCACAACAGTGGCTCCAAGTTGGTGCCGAGGACGACGACGTCGTAGTGGCTGGTAGGCACGATTCTATAGGTCGGGCACGGTCAAAGACCGGCTCGGATCCGACACGGGAGTGCCGACGCGCAGCGGATCGAGCTCGATGGCGCCGATTGCGATTTGGTGAATGACGCGCGGAAGAAGCTGGTGCTCCTGTGCCTGAATCCGCGCATGTAACGTGTCTTCGGTGTCGTCGACGAGCACCGGAACGGCGGCCTGGGCGATGATGGGTCCGGTATCCACGCCGGCATCGACGACGTGCACCGTGCATCCGGTGATGCGAACCCCCGCCTCGAGCGCATCGCGAGGCCCGCTGTGACCCGCGAACGACGGAAGAAGGGCAGGGTGAACGTTGATGATTCGCCCCGGAAACCTCTTCAGCATGGGCGCACCCAAGACGCGCATGAAGCCGGCGAGAACGACGAGGTCCGGCGCGAGCGCCTCCACCTCCCTCGAGAGCTGTTCGTTCCATCGCTCCCGATCGTCACCCTTGCGAAGCGGCACCACGCGGGTCGGAACGTCTCTGCCGGCAGCCAAGTCGAGCGCCCCGGCCTTCTTGCGATCGGAGACGACGCCCACGATGGTCGCGGTACAGGCGCCGGCGTCGATCGCTTCGAAGATCGCTCTCAAGTTCGAGCCTCGACCGGAAACCAGAACGACGACATTCATTGCAGGTCTCACGCTGAGAACGACACGCCTTCATGCTCCGTGATTTCACCCATCACGAAAGCGTGCTCACCGATCGCATCGAGGGCTTGGACCAGCCGGTCGCTTCGTTCCGGGCTCACGACCATGACGAAACCCACGCCCATGTTGAACGTTCGGCGCATCTCCGAGTCGGCCACGTTACCCCGTCGCCGAATCAGGTCGAAGAGTGGGTCCGGAGACCAAGAGTCGGAATCGATGCTGATTCCCAGCCCCTTCGGTGTGACGCGGGGAAGGTTTTCGGGAAGGCCGCCGCCGGTGATGTGGCACATGGCGTGAACGTCGTGCTTCAGCGCGATTTCGGCCGCTTCGACGTAAATCTTGGTGGGACGCAACAGAGCTTCTCCGAGCGTCTCGCGGTCGTTGAACCGGTCGTGAACGGAGCCCGCGGGCTCGCCGCCGAACAACACACGGCGTGCCAGCGAAAACCCGTTCGAATGAAGCCCGGAGGAAGCAATGCCGACGAGACGATCGCCGGGACGCACCGCGCTTCCATCGATGATGCGTTTGCGACTGACCACGCCCACCGCAAACCCAGCGAGGTCGTATTCGCCAGCCGCGTAGAAACCAGGGAGCTCTGCGGTCTCGCCTCCAAGCAGCGCGCACCGCGCTCTGCGGCACCCCTCGGCAATTCCTTCGAGGACTGCCTCCGCGCGATCGACGTCCAGCTTCGAGGTTGCGAAATAGTCTAGAAAAAAGAGAGGCCGGGCGCCGACCGTGATGATGTCGTTGACGCACATGGCGACCAAGTCGATGCCGATGGTGTCATGACGCTCCAACTCGAAGGCGAGCTTGAGCTTCGTGCCGACTCCGTCGGTGCCCGAAACCAGAACCGGGTCTTCGATGTCCGATGGAATGGAGCACAACCCAGCGAAGCCGCCGATCGCTCCGAGCACGTGCTCTGAATGAGTCGATCGTGCGAGTGGCTTGATGCGTCGCACGAGCTCGTCACCCGCTTCGATATCGACACCGGCATCGCGATAGGTCAACCCCGCCATGCCGCCGAAGCTAGGCGATCGCTCGCAGGCGGTCAACGAGGGCGTCCGTTGACCGAGATGCGGCGGTCGCGTAAACACGCGACCATTCGAAGCGTGGGAAACAGCGCGAGGGTTTGGCTGGTGGCATCGATGCTGGTCGTCGCCGCCTGTCGCGACGACGCGGCCGAGCACAGACCGGTCGATCTTCCGGCGCCGATGCCCGAGATCAGGAAGTCCCCCGATCCCGTGCGCGCCAAGGCTCGGCTGATCCGCATCGACGTGTACGGGGTCGAGGCGCCGGACGCGGCAGGAGCTCGCGTGGTGCTCGCGTTCGAAGGGGCGCCGCTGTTTCGACAGGAAGAGCTGCCGCCACAGGGTGTGCTCCCGCCACGAATCGCGATTTGGCTCGAAGACACCGACTGGGCCGACTCGCTTCCCATTTCCCGTTTCGTCGGGGAGGGTGGATTGCTCCGGGTCCGGCTGGCAACGCCGGAACCGCGCGTCGTGATCGACCTGCAGCCAGGTGCCTCCGGGCGAGTATTCTATCTGACCGATCCTTACCGCATCGTCGTCGACGTCAGCGCGCTGTCCCGCACTCGCGCGAGGACTGAGCCGCTCGTCGTGTTGGACCCGGGTCACGGCGGTCGAGAGCCCGGCGCGGCGAACGATGCCCATGGGCTGGTCGAGTCGCATCTCGCCTTGGAGCTGGCCGAGCTCACTGCGAGCCGACTCCGCGCGATCATGCCGCGGACACGAGTCATGCTCACGCGTTCGACCGATGTCACGCTCTCGCTCGAAGAGCGATGCGCGCTGGCCAATGCGATGGAAGCGGACGCCTTCGTTTCCATTCATTTGAACGCCAGCTCGGAGCCCGTACGAAAGGGCGGCGTCACGACGTTCGTTTTGGACACGACCAACGACCGGCAGGCACTACGGCTAGCCGCTCGGGAGAACGGTACGCAGGTGTCGGAGGTTTCTGGAATTCAGAGCCTGCTCGCGAAGCACCACCGGCAGGGTCAAGTCGCGGGGTCTTTGGCGCTTGCAGGTCAGATCCAACGGCACACGCTGAAGAGAGCCCGTCTCGTCCTTCCCCAACTCGCCGACCGGGGGGTGCGTCGTGCCATGTTCTACGTGCTGGTCGGCGCTCGAATGCCGGCTGTCCTGCTCGAGGCTTCGTTCCTCACCCATGAACCCGAAGCCCGGGCCTTGTCCAGCCGGCGCTACCGCCAAGCGCTCGCCGAGGGGCTGGCGTCCGGCATCGCTTCGTACCTGCACCGCAGGTGAGTCACTACCTTGCTCCGTCCGAGGCGCACGGTCATACTCGCCAACCGTTGTCGGATGCATCCAGCCCCGTCGTCGATTTGGGTGGCCTCGCACCCACGCTCGGCACGACTTGTAGCGGATACCTCGGTGGATACCGCCGAGCGTTCGAGGACGCGGTGCGTCGCGGCGATCCCGGAGTGCGCACCGCACGTTCGCATGCCAGGGCGCTCGATGGCTTGTTGAGCGCTCTCTATTGTGCAGCGGATGCAGCGACCCGCGCATTGGGAAGAACGCCTAGGGGCCGGGTCGCATTGGTGGCAGTCGGGGGCTACGGCCGGTCCACGCTCGGGCTCTACAGCGACGTGGACGTCGTGTTCCTGTGCGATGACTCCGACGACCCCTTCGTTGGCGCTCTAGCGGAGGGGCTGCTCTATCCCTTGTGGGACCTAGGCGTGGACATCGGCCATGCAGTCCGCAGCGTCGAAGAGACCCTGCGCCTCGCTCGCGAGGACATCCGCACCACGACGACGCTCATCGACTTCCGTCGCATCGCAGGAGCCGGATCGCTTCTCGACGACCTCGAACGCGGCGCTCGCGAGCAGGTGTTCGAGCCGCACTTGGTCGAATTCCTCTCGGCGCTCGAGCACGACACGGCGCTTCGTCACCGCCGGTTCGGCGGCAGCCTCTATCTGCTAGAGCCGGACGTGAAGCAAGGCCGCGGCGGCCTGAGAGACATGGACGTCGCCGAATGGGCGGCCAGAGCCCGTTGGGGCGCGCGAAACGAGCAAGATTACGTGCGTACGGGGGCTCTGTTGGCCCGCGAGGTTCGTGAGCTCGACGATGCGCGGGAGATGCTCTGGCGGGTGCGCAATCTCCTTCATCTGCGCGCAGGGCGTCAGCAGGATCGTCTCACGTTTGGCGATCAGGAGGACATCGCGCAGGAGCTCGGTTTCGTCGACGGGGTGACGCTGGGTGTCGAGCAGTTCATGCAGGCCTACTACCGACATGCGCGCATCGTCGCGCTCACCGCGGAGCGAATGCTCGATCGCGCCAGGCCTCGCAGTCGCGCCACGACGTTCCGCAAGTTGGCGCACGGCATCATTCTGGCCGACGGGTCCATCACGCTGGAGAACCCACAACGACTCGATGGCGACCCGGCCCTCGCGTTTCGCTTCTACCACCAGGCGCTTCGCCACGGGAAGCGTCCCGATCACTCGGCGCTCGACGCCATCGCGCGCATCGCGCCGGACAAGCGATGGAGGCTTCGTCTCCAAGACTCCGAGGAAGCGACACAGCTCTTCCTGGCGCTGTTGAAGAACGTGGACGAGTCCACGCTTCGAAGCGGCTCGATGATCGCCGAGCTTCACGAAGTGGGTCTGGTTTCTGCGATGATTCCGGAGTTCGAGCCGCTGGTGGGCCGCGTATACCACGACGTGTTTCACGTCTACACGGCCGACATTCACGCGATCAAGGCCTTGGAGCGCTTGCAGGCGCTCACGAGAGGCGAGAGCGACGTGCGATCACTGGCCGCGCGCCTGGCCGCGGAGGCCCCGAGGCGCATTCCGTTGTTCCTGGCGGTCTTGCTCCATTCGTTGGGGCGCACCAGGGGACGAGACCAAGAGGAAGCCGGGGCTCGGATGGCCGAAAGTGTCGCGCTCCGCCTCGGGCTGAGCCCCGTCGATGCACAGCACGTGCGATGGCTCGTTCAAAATCAGAACACGCTTTACCGCTGGGCAACCCAGCGAGACATCCACGACCCTCAGTGCCTGCACAAGGTGGTGGGCATCGTGGAGACACCGGAGCGTCTTCGAGACTTGTTTCTGTGCACGAACGCGATCATTTCCACCATCAACCCCGACGGCATCACGTCCTGGAAGGCTCGAGCGCTCGAGGATTTGTACCTGGCCACGCTCGCCGAGCTCGAGTCGGGTAGCGCGCCAGCACAAACCGAGAGTCGGGTGCTGGAGGTCAAGCTGCAGGCCGTGGTCGGCTTTGCAGGAGACGCGGGCCAAAAAGAGCTTCAGGACTTCATCGACGAGATGCCAGATAGGTACTTTCTGGCGAATCCGGTCGACGTGGTGCGGCGGCATGCGCGCATCGCCCGCGATCGCGGTGATGAGCTGGTGACCGTGCGCGTGGGACCTGGGCCCAGCGAGGACGTGGAGGAAGTCGTGATCGTCTCGGCGGATCGTCCGGGATTGCTCGCCGACCTGACTGCGGTGTTCGCGGCGCACGATCTGTCGATTTTGACCGCGCAGATCTACACTCGAGCCCGTAAGACGGGTGACGAGGCTTTCGACGTATTCTGGGTCAAAGTCGGCGATCACACTCCCATGCCCGCGCAGCTAGCCGAGGATCTGCAAGAAGACATCGCGCGGCGTTTCACCAACAGGATCTCGGCACAAGATCTAATCGCCCGCCAGAGCACGCCGCCTCCATGGTCCGTGCGCCCGGGGCCGAAGGTGTCCACGCACATCAGCGTCGACAACAACGCTTCTTCGCGATACACGGTCGTCGACGTGTTCACCAAAGACCGCGTCGGATTGCTACACGAGATCGCGCGTACGTTGCACGAGCTGAACTTGAGCATTGCAGTCTCGAAGGTGAACACCGAAGGACAGAGCGTGGCGGACGTCTTCTACGTTGCGGACGAGCAGGGCCAGAAGCTCCGCGACCCAGACCGGTTGAAGCGACTGCAGCGAGTGTTGCACGATCGCATTCTCGCGCTTCACGCGCGGGCCGAGGTTCGATGATGAGGAGGCCGAGCGCCCCGTGGTGCTGGGCCTCCATCGCCTTGCTGCTCGCTGGATGCGCTTCGAGTCAGAAGGACCGACCCCCGACGATTCGAACCGAGGAGGTGAGTCGTCCGCCGGCCACACCTACGGTGCTGCAAGGCGAGCGCTTGCTGTCCGAAGGAAAGCCCCGGGAGGCGCTTCGGACCTTCCAGCAGGCGGTTGCCGACGATCCGAAGGACGCGCGCGCCTGGTTGGACCTCGGTTTGGCTAGCGAGGAGGTGGGCGATGCCTCGGCTGCCGAGCAGGCCTATCGTCGTGCAGTCGACATCGATCCCGGTTTTCCGGACCCCCTCAACAATTTGGGCGTCTTACTGCGCGAAGCCGGGAAGCTGGATCAGGCGATCGACATGCTCGAACGAGCGGCGGCCATCGACCCGGCGCTCGTGGCGGCCCGTTTCAATCTCGCCCTCGCTTACGAGGACCAGGGCCGGCTCGAAGAAGCCGAACGGGAGTATCGTGCGGTGATCGCACGTCTTCCGAACGATCCGGTGCCCCGGATCAATCTCGCGATGATGCTCCTCGAGATGGGTCGAGCCGAAGCCGCCGCCGAGGAGCTCCGGGTGGCGAGCTCCATGGTGCGTCGCGACGTGCTTCTTTCGATCGCCGTCGGGGAAGGGCTGCGCCGCGCCGGACTACCCGAGGAAGCCGTGCCGGTGCTTCGCAATGCGCTCGAGATCGCCACTGAGCCGCCGCCGACGGAGCTCCTCGCCGAATTGGCTCTCGCGCACTACGCGACGGGTGACCTCGAGTCGGCGGATGCGGCGATGCGACGCGCGCTACGCCAGGACGAGTTGGACCCGGCGCTTCAGTACGCGTATGGGTCCATCCTCGCGAAGCGCGGAGATCTCGGCCGGGCGCGCGTACATCTACGGCGAGCCATCGAGCTGGATCCCGACGGCCCCTACGCCGCCCGGGCCCGCGCCCGGCTCGAGACGATCAAATAGAAGGACGGAAGCCCAGCCCGACCAAGAACACTTCGTAGCTTTCGTCCCGTGTCGCTTCGGGACGTATGACCCGAACCTTGTCGAACACCGCGCGAAGCGCATCCCGCGCGTCTTCGAACTCGGCGCCCTGAAAAATCTTGGCGACGAACGCACCCCCAGGTGCAAGGACGGCTTTGACGAGATCGAGCGCCCGCATCACGAGCTCGTAGCTGCGATACTGGTCCGCGTGTCGCTGACCGCTCGTCTTCGGGGCCATGTCGCTGATCACGAGATCGAACGGGCCGCCGAGCGACTGCGCGTCGGCCTCGAAGGCATCGAGCGCCCGTATCTCGGCGTGCGGGGGAAGCGCGACCTCCGACGCCTCGAGATCGATGCCGAGCACGCGTCCGGTGGGCCCCACGCGCTCCGCAGCATACAGGGTCCAAGAGCCCGGGCTTGCGCCTAGATCGAGCACGCGCTGACCCTTCTTGAACAACCCGACCCGCCGGTCGATCTCCTGCAGCTTGTAGACGGAGCGAGCAGGGTAGCCTTCGCGCCTAGCGCGACGACCATGATGGTCCTGCTTTCGCCGCGGGGGCAGTTAGCCCTCTTCGGTGGCTTCGGGCGCTTGCTCGGCCGTCTCTTGGGGGGCCGGACGTTCGGGAAGCGGAACGGCTGCTTTCTTGATGGCGCCCTTCACCGTGACGAAGCCATTGCGAGGGCCCGGCACACCGCCGTCGACCAGAACGATGTTCTCGTCTGCCAGCACCTTCACGATCTGGAGATTGAGAATGGTGGCCTTCTTGTTGCCGTATTGCCCGGGCATGCGCTGACCGCGCAAGGTCCGGCCCGGAGTCATGTTCTGACCGATCGAGCCGCCGTGGCGCTTATACTCGTGCGTGCCATGGCCGACCGTTCCCGCACCGGAGAAGTTGTGCCGTTTCATGACGCCGGCGAAGCCCCGGCCCTTGCTGGTGCCGGAGACGTCGACGAACTGACCATCCTGAAAGATGTCGGATACCCCCAAGGTCTGACCGACTTCGAAGCGCTCGAGTAGCTCCGCATCGACGCGAAACTCGCGGACGATCCGGGGCGACTCCACGCCGGCCTTCTTGAACGCGCCAGCCTCGGGTTTGCGCACCAGCTTTTCGCGGCGCGACCCGAAGCCGAGTTGCAAGGCGGCATAGCCGTCCTTGTCGGGGGTTCGTTTGCCCACCACGACACAGGGCCCTGCCTGGATCGCGGTGACGCGACGCACCTCCCCGTCGTCGAGAAAGATTTGGGTATTTCCAAGCTTTGTGCCAATGAGGCCGGGATTCGTATTCACAGTCATCTCCCCCGGAAAAGGGCCGGAAGAATAGTGATGGGTGAGGGTGAGTCAAGGCGGATGCCGACGTCTCACGGGCTCCCGTTCAGTCACGGATTCCGAAAATCCGCAGCGCGTTGTCGTACGTGGTCTGGGCCAGGGTCTCCGGATCCTCGCCGCGAAGCTCGGCGATGCGCCTGGTGGTATGGGCTACATACGCGGGTTCATTGAGTTTTCCGCGTTTGGGGGCAGGCGCCAGATACGGGGCGTCGGTCTCGACCAGCAAGGCATCCGCAGGTTGTTTTCGCGCCGCCTCCTGGACCCCGGTGGCTTTGGGAAAGGTCACGATTCCGCTGAACGAGGAGATGAAGCCTAGATCCAATGCCGCCGCAGCGAACGGAGCGTCCTCACTGAAGCAGTGGATGATCCCCCCGACGTCCTTCGCCTGCTCCTCACGCAAGATCCGCAGGGTCTGCTCCGGAGCCTCTCGGGTATGAATCACCAATGGCTTCCCCAACTCCCGGGCGATGGCGATCTGCCGTCGAAACGCTTCCTCCTGGACGGGACGGGGGGAGTGATCGTAGTGGAAGTCGAGGCCGGTTTCTCCGATTGCAACGACGGATGCTTCGGCGCCCTCCTTGCGAATCGCCTCGCAAAGACCTTCATCCAGGTGCTTCGCGTCATGGGGATGAACCCCCACCGTCGCCGAGATCCAACCGGGATGTCGATGTGCGATATCCACTGCCGACCGCACCGATGCGACGTCGTTCGCGCAGCCGATCGTCGTGATGCGGCGCACCCCGGCTCGGCGAGCGCGATCCAGCACGTCGTCCAGGTCTTCGAGAAGTCGTGGGTCGTCGAGATGGCAGTGGGTATCGAACAGGATCATGGGCGTGCTCAGCTCACAGGGTGATTGGCCTCTCGGATCGAGGCAAGCAAGGCCGCCGCTTCCCGGCTTCGAGGAGCAAGGCGCTCGAGAGCGGCCTCGTAGACCGAACGCTCCGCCGCTCGGCTCCGCTTCAAGCTGCGTGCCAGGTCCGGCACCAACGAGGTGAGCTCGAGCTCTCCGACCAGCTCGATGGCGTATTGCCGAGCCTCGATTCGCCAGCTCCGAACCAAGCGCTGGATCACGGCTGCGCCGGTGGGATCGCCCAGCCTAACCAGCGCCCTAGCGGCGGCGGCGCGCAGGATGGGAGAGCGCCACCGGTGCTTGGCCAAGCGAGTGAGCTCCTCGTGGGATTCCCGATCGACCAAGTCGCCGAGACCGATTGCCGCAGGCAGCGCGCGTTCGGGTCGTTTCAGGGAAGCGCGGAGCGTACCCGCGCCTCGTCCATCACCGAGCGTGGCGAGAGAGGCCGCTGCCGCGAAACGTACGGAGTCGACGGCATCGTCCAGCAATCTGGCGATCGAGTCGGCGTGCTGAGCGGCATTCAGGTCGCCGAGGCACTGCAACGCGAGCAAGCGCACCTCCGCATCCTCGTCATCCAATCCTCTCGCGATTTGCTCCGCGTGCTCGGCGCCCAACGCAGACAGAGTCCAAATGGAGGCGAATCGCATCTCCGGCCGCGCGTCATCGAGCAACAGGGCCGCAGCCTCGGCGCCTCGCTCGGGCGAGATCCGGCTCACCGCCAGCACGGCTGCCTGCCGGGCGCCCTGGTGTACGTCGTCGAATGCACCGAGCAATACCGGCAGCGCATCGGTTGCCTCGAGCGCGCCGAGCGATTCATAGGCCGCCTCTCGCACCGCGCCGACCGAATCCTCGGCGAGGAGTAGCAGGCCGGCAATCGCATCATCGCGGTGCTCGGGAGGCGGTCGTCCCAGCCTCGCCGCCGCCGCACCACGAAACCGGGGTTGCTCCGCACGCACGTCACGGAGCGCCGCATCGAACGTAGGCGGGAGCGGCGATATCACTTCGCCCGCGACCCGGGGGCAACCGCTTTGTCGACACCGAGCAGGCTCAAGCCGCCTTCGTCACTCGCGGCCAGCACCATCCCCTGCGACTCGAGCCCCATGAGCTTTCGTGGTTTCAGGTTGGCCACGATCACGACGCGCTTCCCGACCAGATCCTCGGGCGCGTAATGCTCTGCGATGCCGGCGAGCACCTGACGGAGATCGGGCTCTCCGGCATCGACCACCAACCGAACGAGCTTCTTGCTCTTTTCGACTCTCTCGGCTTCCTTGATGACCGCAACGCGGAGATCGACTTTCGTGAAGTCGTCGATCTCGATGAAGTTGCTCTTGCTTTGGTCGGGTTCCGTCATGGCGGGGACTTTCTTCTTTTCTGGTGGCGCCGTTTCCACGCCGAGTCGCTCCAGGATCGAACGTTCTTGGTTTTCGTCGAATCGCGGGAAGAGAGGCCTCGTGGCTCGCGTCTGGACTCCGGGCCGTAGCCCGCCCCACACACTCGGCCACAGATCGAGCTGCTCGGTGGGGAGCAGCGGATGGATTCCCAATTGCATCCTGAGCTCGTTGCACTTGGACGGCATCACTGGAAACAACATGATCGACAGCCAGCGCAGCGTCTCGAGCACCGTGTAACAGACCTGCCGCAGGCGAGTGTCGTCGCTCTCCTTGGCGAGCTTCCACGGCTGAGTGGAGTCCACGTACTTGTTCGTCGCGGCCACCAACTCCCAGACGGTGTCGAGTGCGCGGTGGAAGGCGAGCGCTTCGAAGTGCTTGCCTGCATCGAGCGCGCAGGCCTCGGCCTTGGCCATCAGCTCGCGATCGATTGCTTCGAGCGCATCGAGCTCGATCCCAGGCACGCGGCCGCCGAGGCTCTTCTGCAGAATGCTGGCGACGATACGGTTCATCAAATTGCCCAAACCGTTGGCGAGCTCTCCGTTGTAACGATTCAGCAGGTTCCGGTGGCTGAAATCGCCATCCTGACCAAAGCCCACTTCGCGCATGAAGTAGTAACGCAAGACGTCGGCGCCGAATGCTTCCACCAGGGGACCCGGAGGTAGAAAATTGCCGAGCGACTTGGACATCTTTTCTCCGTTCACGGTGAGCCACCCATGCGCCCAGACCTGTGTAGGAAGCCGGATGCCCGCGCTCAGCAGGAATGCGGGCCAGTAGACCGCGTGGAAACGTAGGATGTCCTTTCCCACGATGTGAATGATCGTCTCGGCCGAGCGCCAGAACTCGTCATAGAGCGGCGCTCGTCCCTCTTCGGCTGGACCGCCGAGCGCGCTCACGTAGTTCATCAGCGCGTCGAGCCATACGTAGACCACGTGCTCGGGGTCGTTCGGGACCGGCACCCCCCAGCGAAAGCTGGTTCGAGAGATCGACAAATCGCGAAGCCCTTCTCTCACGAACGACTTGACTTCGTTGAAGCGCGCATCGGGTTGAACGAACTTCGGATGCGCCTCGTAGTAATCGAGAAGAGGCTGCGCGTATTTGCTGAGTCGGAAGAAGTAGCTCCGCTCCTTGATTCGCTCGACGGGTTTCTGATGAATGGGGCAGAGGTTGCCTTCGAGGAGCTCTTTTTCGGTCTTGAACGACTCGCAGCCTACGCAGTACCAGTCCTCGTAATCGTCCAGGTAGACGTCTCCGTTGGCCTCCATGAGCCTCCAGAGCGCTTGCACGTTCTCTCGATGTTGCAGGGAGGTCGTGCGAATGAAACCGTCGTGGGCGCACTCGAGCTCTTCCCATGCCAGGCGAAACGGGGCGGCCATTTGGTCGACGAAGTCCTGCGGTGCGAGGCCTTCCTCCTTGGCACGGCGTTCGATCTTGAGACCATGCTCGTCGAGGCCCGTCATGAAATACGCCGACCTGCCGCGAATCCGCTGGTAACGCGAAATGACGTCGGTCGCTACGGTCGAGTATGCGTGACCGATGTGCGGTCGATCGTTGACGTAGTAGATCGGGGTAGTGACGTAGAAAGGTCGAGCCATTCGCGCCCGAGACTAGCCAAATTCGGCCGAGGCGCCACCTAGCGCAACTTTCGAAGCCCGAACAGCAGGGCGTCGAGCACGACCTGGCGATTGGCGTTCTGCTGCATGGCGCGAACGCAATCGTGGATGAGACCGACACGCGCTGCAGCGGCGCCCGCGTCCATCGAGGCGGCGCGCCCTTCGAGGTCTTCGCCCTGAATCGAAAACCCGAGCGCGCTACGGGGAAAGCCGAGCGCGCTCACCGACATGTCCCGATAGAAAGTCTGTAGCGTCAGCAGTGCGAGGTCCAAGTCGTCGCGTTGCGCCAGTTGCTCGGCCAGATCGACCAAGGTTCCGGGCCCCGCGCCACGGATCGCGTCGTCGACCGCCAACACGAGGCCGGTGAGCTCCTCGACGGTCCCCTCCCGCGCGAGCGCGAGGGCGACGTCTGCCCGTCCCGCGCTCAGCGCGATCGCGGGGCCGAGCGATTCCTCCGGAAGTCCCTCCGACTCCAGGATGGCGCGCAGCACCGCGTCGGGAAGCCTTCCGAATCGGATTCGCTGGCAGCGGGATCGAATCGTGGGAAGCAACGAATCGGGTCGCTCCGCAGTCAGGATGAAGTGCACGTTCGGCCGAGGCTCTTCGAGCGTCTTGAGCAGGGCATTGCCGGCCTCTGGCTGAAAATCAGGAAACGAAACGTCTGCCTGCGGAAAAATGAAAAAGGTGGACTTGGCTTCGAACGGTGCGAACTGGGCGAGGGGAAGGATCTCGTTGCGCAACACTTCCACCTGGATGTTTCGTTTGCCTTCGTCGCGAGGACGGAACACCCGCACGTCCGGATGAGCGCCGGAAGCGATCCGGGCGGCAATCCGCTGATCACCGCGCGAGATCACGTCGCTCGCGAAAGCGACCGCAGTCAGCTCCTTGCCCACGCCGCTCGGACCGACGAACAAGTATGCCGAGGACACGCGCCCGTGCTCGTGGGCTCTTTCGAGAGCACGGACGGCCGTGTCTTGCGACAGCACCGCATCGAGCGCGGTCACCTGCCCGAGCCTCCTGCGAAGATCGACATGGCCAGAGTTTGCACTGCATCGACTACTTCATCGGCTGAAAACGCTTCGGGATCGACGAAGGCCTGCATGACGAGCCCGTCGAGCAGCCCGATGACGATCCTCGGCAGAATGTCGAGCGAGATTTGCGGCTGGAGCCCGAGCGACAACAAGTTCTGCTCGAGGTATTGTCGGATCTGCTTGGCGCCGAGCTCGTAGAACTCGGCCAATTTCGGGCGGAGCGACTCGTCGTACAGGCTCAGCGCGAGCAAGTCCGCGACCACCAACGCTTCGTCGGTGCGCTCGGCGCGCGTCGACCAGAGCTCTTTCAGTGATTTTCTCAGCGCCTCGAACGGATTGTCCGAAGGCGACCAAGCCCGCAGCGTGCGCGCTTGGACGATGTTGCACGCCGTTTCGAGAACCGCGTGAATCAGCGCGTCCTTGGTCGGATAATGATAGTGGAGGGCGCCTTTGCTCATGCCCGCCTCTTTGGCGATGTCGAGCAAGCTGGTCTTGGCATAGCCTTGGCGCGCTAACACGCGGATCGCGGCGTCGATGATTTGTTGGGAGCTCACCGCGCTCTTTGCATAGGCCATGGGATGAAGGGACCATGACGCGCGGGCCTGGGGCCCGTCAACCGCCTGTGCTAGAGCCGTCCGGTGAGTCAGCAAGGTCAATCTCTAACTCGTCTCGTCGAGCTCATGCGAACTCTGCTCGGGCCAGACGGATGCCCTTGGGATCGCGAGCAGACGCTCGAGACGCTTCGTCAGTACGTCATCGAGGAGGCACACGAAGTTGCCGACGCCATCGATCGAGGCTCCCCCGAGCTCTTGCGCGAGGAGCTCGGCGATCTGTTGCTGCAGGTCGTCTTCCAGGCGGCACTGACGGACCAGAAAGGCTGGTTCGACATCGACGGCGTGGTCGATGCGATCTGCGACAAGCTGATTCGAAGGCACCCCTGGGTGTTTGGCGGCGAGCGAGTGGACGACGCCGCCGGTGCGATCAACAGCTGGGAAGCGATCAAGTCCAAAGAGAAGAAAGAACGGGGCGCGCTGAGCGGGGTGCCTGTCGCATTGCCGGGCCTCCTCAGAGCGGTGCGGATCGGTGAGAAGGCGAGCGCCGTGGGCTACGATTGGCCGGACGCCGGAGGACCGCGCGCCAAGATCGACGAGGAGCTCGAAGAGCTCGACGAGGCCGCCGACAAGGGCGACATGAGCGCGCTCGAGCACGAGCTGGGCGACCTGTTGTTCGCGCTGGCGACCTACGCCCGCAAACAGGGCCTCGATCCGGAGGCCGCTCTTCGAGCCTCGCTCAATCGGTTCTCATCTCGTTTCAGCCATTGTGAGCAAGCGGCCAAAGCGCAGGGCAAAGACCTGCGCGATTACCAGGAGCCGGAGCTCGACGAGATGTGGGAGCGCGCCAAAGCAGCCGAACGCGAACGGTGAGAATGCGTTTCGCGCTTCAGAGACACTCTTGCGGAAAAGGCATCACCGCTTGAATCGATTCGGCGCCGACGAGCAGCATCAATAGCCGGTCGACGCCAAGCGCGTTGCCGCCGCTTTCGGGCATGCCTCGTTCGAGAGCGTCGAGGAATCTCTCGTCGATCGGATAGACCGGCGCTCCGGCCGTACGCCTTTCGGCCTGGTCCCGTTCGAAGCGCTCCCGCTGTTCTCGCGGGTCGGTGAGCTCACCGAAGCCGTTGCAAACTTCGATGCCCCGAATGAAGACCTCGAAACGGTCCGCCATTCCATTGGGCTTGATTCTCGCCAGCGAAGCCATGGATGACGGCCAATCGGTGACTACCACCGGCCGCTCCAGCCCGAGCCGCGGCTGCACTCGCTCTGCCCACGTGAGGAAAAACCGCTCCTCATCGTCTTGCAGCGCCTTCAGCTCGGCGCCCGCATGTTGCCGCAGGGCTTCCTCCACCGTGACCCGTTCCCAAGGCGGTGCGTAGAAATCAGACGCATCGTCGTCATCGGCGAGCAACTCGGCCAAGAAAGCGACCAGCGCCTCGGAGTCCGCAATGACGTCGTCGGAGCTCGCCTCTGCCCGGTACCATTCGAGCATGGTGAACTCCCGTTCGTGGTGGCAGCCGTGCTCCTCGGCCCGATAGCTGCGCCCGAGCTGGAAGATGCGCTTCGCCCCCGCGCTGAGCAGTCGCTTCATCTGATACTCGGGGCTCGTGGCAAGCCAACCGACCCGGCGCTGCGCGGGGTCACGCACCTCGAAGGCGGACAGGTGCACGTCGAGACCGGGACAAGGCACGACTGCTGGAGTGTCCACTTCGATGAAACCACGCTCGTCGAAGAAGCGACGAATCGCACCGAAAGCCGTCGCGCGAAGCTCCAGAGTCGCCAGCAGAGCGCGGTCTGCGGCCGCCGTCACCCGCCGCTCAGCCCTTGACGCGCTCCACGTATTGCCCCGTGCGCGTGTCGATCTTGAGCTTGTCGCCGAGGTTGACGAAGAGCGGAACGTTGACCTGCAGACCGGTTTGGAGCGTTGCCGGCTTGGTCGTGTTGCTGCTGGTGTCGCCTTTGAAGCCTGGCTCGGTCTCGGTGACTTCGAGCTCCACGAACGTCGGCGGCGTCACGCCAATCGGCCGGCCCTGAAAGAGCATCACGGACACCTCGGTCCCGTCCAGCAAGTAATGAACGTTGTCGCCGAGCTGCTCGTCAGTCAGCGTGAGCTGCTCGTAGCTCTGCGTGTCCATGAAGACCCGCGCGTCCCCTTCGGGGTACAGGTACTGCATGGTGCGCTCTTCGGTATCGGCCTTTTCGAGCTTCTCTCCGCTCTTGAAGGTCCGGTCGATCACCGCGCCGGTGATCATGTTCTTGATGCGGGTTCGAACGAATGCTTGGCCTTTGCCGGGCTTGACGAACTGGTGGTCGACGACCGCGTAGGGAACGCCGTCGATCAGCATCTTGAAGCCTTTTTTGATGTCTGAGGTATCTGCCATGGGGTTACTTCTCGCGAATTGTCTGGGAGGCCACTACGAGACCACTGGGTTTGTCAGGCGCCTCTCCCCGCTCTGCCGTGATCTGGACTTCGAGCTCTCGAAGAGAGGTCGGAATCGAAGCGCGGCCAACCTGTGCCTCGGCATCGTAGTCGAGGGCTTGCTGACGTACCGGAAGCTCGCCGATGGACGTGAACCAGACGACGTAGTGGGTCAAGCCGGGCTCGATTCGGTCGGGTGGAGGGAGATGATCCAACGTGATGTTGATGAGGATTTGATCCTTGTCGATCTTCTCGACGTCGATTTCGCCCTGAGTGGAGGGCACGTAGGCGCTGCCCACGAGCGCATAGTCGGCGGGTAGGTTGCAGCTTGCGAGGGCTGCAAAAAGCAAACACCAGATGAGACGAAGCCCCACGAATTCCTCCTCGCCACGGCTTGTAGGCGGCCGATCTGGCGCCGTCAAGCGCCGGCCCTTGCCTCCCATGCGGGTCGGTTGTACCCCGGTTCCCATGCGAGACGTGGACGACGAGGTACGAGAGATCAAAAAGGAGATCGTCGAAAGCCGCGGCCTGATCATCAAGACCAACAACCTGGTCAACGCCCTCGGGGCGGACATCAAGTCGATCGCCAAGCGTCAAGCCGGCTACGAGCGACGGCTCAATTGGAACAGCGGCATCGCCATCGCGGTGATAGGCGTCTTGTCGTTCGCTGGGCTCAAGCTGTATTTCGACGCGCAAATAGGGGGCGTGCAGTCCGAAATGACGAGTGCGGAAAGCACCGTGGAGGAGCTGCAACGTGACCTCGGCGACGAAGTCCGTCGGGCATCGGAGCGCGCGAGCGCTGCCGCGCAGGCGGCCGAGTTCTACGAGCTGATTCGCGCCCGCAAGCGGCTCGAAGTGGTACGCGGCTATCCCAAGATCGTCAAACGAGCCCTTTCGCCCGTGGAAGCCGCGGTTTTTCGCGATTTCGAGCAGCGGTTTCGCCGGGATCTTTCCCTCGAGGCGTATCAAAAGGGCCTCGCCTCGGCGGACGCGCGAAAGCACGAAGCAGCAATCGAGCGGTTCGAGGAAGCCATCGAGCTGGATCCGAACGGTGCGCACATCCCCGCCGTGAAGCACAGCCTCGCCATGTCCCTCCGCCAAGAGAAGCGCCCGGCGGAGGCGCTCGTGTTCGCCCAACAAGTAGCGGAGCAAACCAGCGACAGCGCATTGCAGCCCGATGGGTGGTGGCTGGTTGCGCTGAGCGCCCGTGACTTGAACGACCTCGATACGGCACGTGAAGCCCTCAAGACACTGATCCGGAAGTGGCCTCGGTCTGCCCTCTCTCGCGATGCGCGTCCGCTGCTTCGGGCGGTGACACGGGAGGCCTATCTCGGAAAGCAGGACGCGAGCGACGAGTAGGCACGCGCAAGAATTGCGTGTCGACGCCGGGACCCGCGTGTGACAAGTTTTCAATTGATGGCCCGGCCGCGTGTTGCTTTCGTAGGTTCCGGTGGCGCCGCAAAAGGCGTAGCTCACATTGGCGTCCTTCGCGCCATGCAAGAGCTCGGCATCGAAGCCGACATTTGCGTCGGCGCCTCGGCCGGAGCGATCGCCGGCGCCTTTTACGCGCAAGGGTATACCCCGGCGCAGATGATCGACTGGTTTCGACCGTTTTGGCAGCGAGGCCTCGAATACCCGCCACTCAAGGCGCGCTACTTTCTAGGTTTACCGAATGCGGAGCAGCGCCGGAGCTGGGGTTATCTGACGAGCGGCCTTCTCTCGATCGATCGATTCGAGCGCTTCGTCGCGGAGCAACTGCCGACCGACGATTTTCGCGACTTGGACAAACACTTGTTGGTCACGGCCGCGGACATCGATGGCAGAGGCAGGGTGGTGTTCGGACGCGGCTATCGCGAGGACGTACCCATCAGCCAAGCCGTTGCAGCGTCCTCGTGCGTTCCGGTCCTCTTTCGCCCGCACCGCATCGGCAATCGGTTCTACATCGATGGCGAGGTCGTACGCACCCTCAGCATCGACCTCGCGGTCGAAGCGGGGGCCGACGTGGTCATCATCTCGAACGTCTACCGGCCTCACGTCGGTCGTTCGGGCAACCCGTCTCTGGTGTATCAAGGCGGCATGGCCGTGGCCCGGCAGTCTCTGAACATCATCTTGAACGAGAAGGAAAAGCGCGGCATCGACTTGATTCACAAGATGTACCCGCAGGTCCAGGTGCTCGTGGTGTCTCCGGACCTCGGACGGCTGCCCTTCACCTCGAGACTGCATGCGAAAACGATGCTGCGCCGAGGCTATCGCGACGCGCTCCGCATTCTGGCCAAGGCCAAACGCCGGGGCGTATTCGAAGTAGCCCCCAACGTCCGGAGCATCGGCGAAGCTTAGGCGCTAGCGACCCAAGCACGGGCTCGGAAAAAACACGACACGAGGCTCCACGGAACGGGGCGGGTTGCAAAGGTGGCCCGGTGCACTTGTGAGCTTGGGCCACGCAACCCGCCCCTCGGGCGGCGTGCCAATCGGAGCGGGTTGCATGCATGCCGATTGGCACTTCGCACGTCCGCTCCACCTCATGTCGCGTTTTTTCCGAGCCCTCCATAAGTCGATTTCTACGGGGATCGGGGATCGGGTGCCGCGGATCGGGGATCGAGTGACACCGACGCGGACGCCGTCGCTGACACTGACGTCTACGTAGGAGGACGGGTCGGGATGGGCAGCACAGCGAGGGGGCGGGAGCCAAGTCGTGTGGCGACTTGAGAAGTCGGGCGAGCGGGTCCCGCTCGCGAGCACGCCCGTCGCGACCCGTCCTCCGGGGATCGAGGTTTGACCATCGAGGCCCCTGCTTGGGCCGGCTCAGCGTTTCGTCGTTTGCTCGACGGCCCAGGACAGGTAGCTCTCGCTCACTCGTTCTGCCCTCAGCGCGACGACTTCCGGGACGTCGTACGGGTGGTTCTCGGCGAGCCAGGCGGCGAGATCGTCGAAGCGCTCGGGGCGCGTCTTGATCAGCAGCTGGATCTCCATGTCGGCGTGGGTCTCTTCCTGCCAGCGGTAGAACGACTTCACGCCGGGGATGGAGGTCACGCACGCGGCAAGGCGCTCTTCGACCAGCCCCTGGCCCAGCTTTTCGGCGGTAACCTGGTCCGGCACGGTGCAGAGAACGACGATGAGCTGATTGTGCTTGGTCACGAGCCGGGCCTCCTCAAAGCGGGTGGACCGTGACGTCGAGCCGACGGTCGATGATGGCGACGTGACGCTCGGGAACGATTTGATACCCGCTCGGAACCTCGTCGATGCCGCTCACCACCAGGACGTAGCGAAGCGGCGTGCTGCCCACGGGCGGCGGCGTGTAGTCGTCCGGAGGGTCGTGGAGGCCCTGCCGCTCGACGTACACCATCGGCGCCCCGTGCGAGAGCGCGTACATCGTTCGGCCGTTGGTCAAGATGAAGCTCAGGCCGTTGTGCGTGCTCCCGACTTCTGCGGAGAGACGTTCCACCAGGGTGACGGCCGCGCTGATCGCCGTGAGCGCTTGTCGTCGTTGGACGTCGGGATTGTCGAGCTGGCCAGCATCGTGGAGTAGGGCCAGCAGCGTGTGAAAGACATATTCGCTATCGGTCTGACCACGGATGTTGCGTTGCAGGAAGTCAGGAATCATCTCGGCGAGATTTTCACGCATCTCGTCGAAGCGCCCGATCGTTCCTTGATGCGCAAAGAGCCAGCTTCTCATTCGGAAGGGATGCGCGTTCTCGGCGCGAAAATCGCCGACCGTCGGCTGCCGCAGGTGCAGGACCGCGCAGTCGGATCGCACGTCACCGGCGATTTGCTGCCAGTCGACGCGTTCCGCCGCTCCTGTCGGGCGCTTCTTGTGGAGCACCTCGTCACCGTGATAGAAGCCGACGCCCCATCCACTTGCGTCGGTCGATGCCGCAGTGTCGAGCTGCAAAACGGCACGTTCCTGGTGGAACGCATCCCGCATTCGGTCGGCCCGGTTTGCCACGTATCCGATGAGCCTACTCATTGTTCCAACATGCAAGTGAAGGTTGATGCGAGTAGCAAATCATCGATCCCGTCATTCACCGTACCACGCACTACGATCTGCATCAACGAACCGGCCGTTCACGAACTGGGCTCGCCCGCGGCATTTGTGGTAGCGAGTAGTATGTCCGTCGCGTTTGACGGTGCCTTGGATGACTACATTCAGCATCTGCGTGTGGAGCGGGGTCTCTCGCGGCACACGGTCGACGCCTACGCATCGGATTTGGTGAGATTCGGTACTTGGCTGACGAGCGAGCAGGTTTCGCTCGACGGGGTCGACGAGGCCGCCGTAGCCGGCTACTTGGTCGCTTTGTCACAAAGCGGCTCGAGCGCGCGCACACAGGCGAGGGCGCTCAGCTCGATTCGAGGCTTCTTTCGCTTTCTCGTCCAGGACAAGCGACATCGGCGTGATCCTACAGAGCTATTGGAAGGGCCGAGGCTCATGCGGAAGCTGCCGAACGTCTTGAGCCGAGACGAGGTGCTCCGGTTGCTGCAAGCTCCTTCTGGCACGAAGCCAAACCGCATCCGTGACCGTGCCATGTTGCACACCATGTACGCAGCCGGCCTTCGTGTCAGTGAGCTAGTCGACCTCGACCTCGGCGATGTGAGTCTCGACGACGGTTTCGTGGTGGTCCTCGGCAAAGGCAACAAGCGCCGGATCGTACCGATCGGCGCACACGCGCGCGCGTCGATGACGGAGTATCTCACCGAGGTTCGACCCAAATGGGCGCGGCCGGCCAGCCGCGCTTGTTTCGTGACTGCCCGAGGCAAGGCCATGACCCGGCAGGCTTTTTGGAAGATCGTAAAAAAGTACGCTGGCGCGGCAGGCATCACGAAGCCGATCTCTCCGCACAAGCTCCGCCACTCGTTCGCCACGCACCTGCTGGCGGGCGGCGCCGATCTTCGCTCGGTGCAGACCATGCTGGGCCACGCCGACCTCGCCACCACCCAGATCTACACGCACGTGACCAGTGAGCATCTGCGTGAGATGCACGAGCGATTTCACCCGCGGGGGTAGGCGGCCCCGGGCCTCGCCGATTCGCTTTCCGGTTCGGGCGCCTCGTCGGACTCGTGCTATAGGCCCGCAGCCCGTTTCGGGTACCCACCTGGCGACCCCTCGGCTCGAGCCCCCCGAGTTGCCATGGAGACCACACGCAGGAGGCAAACGCCGTGAACATTCACGAGTATCAGGCAAAAGAGCTCTATCGCCAGTACGGCATTCCAGTCCCGAAAGGCATTCCCTGCATGTCGGTGGACGAGGCCACCCGAGCGGCGGAAAAGCTCATCGAAGAGACCGGTAATCAAGTCGTCGTCGTCAAGGCGCAGATTCATGCAGGCGGCCGAGGCAAGGCCGGCGGAGTGAAGGTCGTCAAGGGCGTCGAGGCGGCCACCAAAGCCGCGGGCGAGATCTTGGGCAAGACGCTCGTGACCCATCAGACCGGGCCCGACGGAAAGATCGTTCAGCGTCTTCTGGTCGAGCAAGGGTTGCCGATCAAGAACGAGCTCTATCTCGCGCTCGTGGTCGACCGAGACAGCCGTCGGGTTGCGATCATGGCCTCGACCGAGGGCGGCATGGACATCGAGGAGGTCGCCGCGAAGACGCCCGAGAAGATCCACACGGTCACCATCGACCCTGCAGTCGGGCTTCAAGGCTACCAGGTTCGCCAGCTCGCCTTCGGGCTCGGTCTGACGAAGCAAGAGCAAAAGCACTTCAGCAAGCTCCTGGGGCGGCTTGCCCGGCTCTTCGAGGCGGAAGATTGCTCCATAGCCGAGATCAACCCGTTGATTCTGACCGAAGACGAGCAGGTGATCGCGCTCGACGCCAAGGTCAACTTCGATTCCAACGCCGAATTCCGACATCGTGAGCTCTGGAGCTCGCTCCGCGACTTGTCGGAGGAAGCGCCGACGGAGACCGAGGCGAAGGAAGCCGATCTCTCGTTCATCCAACTCGATGGCAACATCGGTTGTCTGGTCAATGGCGCAGGGCTCGCCATGGCCACGATGGATACCATCAAGCATTACGGCGGAGAGCCCGCGAACTTTCTCGACGTGGGGGGTGGCGCCAGTCAGGAAGCAGTGACCAAGGCCTTCCGCATCATCCTGCAGTCCGATGCCGTGCAGGGCATTTTCGTCAACATATTTGGCGGCATCATGCGCTGCGACACCATCGCCAACGGCGTGGTCGCCGCAACCAAGGAGCTCGGTCTGAAGGTCCCGCTCGTGGTGCGGCTCGAAGGCACGAAGGTCGAGGAGGGGCGTAAGATCCTCGACGAATCGGGTTTGGCCATCACGTCTGCGGCCACGATGGCCGAAGGCGCCCAAAAGATCGTCGAGTTGGCAAAGGGATAGAGCGATGTCGATTCTCGTAGACAAGAACACAAGGCTGGTCGTGCAGGGCATGACGGGTAGCGTGGGCCAGTTCCACACCGAGCAGATGATTGCGTACGGTACGAACGTGGTGGCTGGATGCACGCCGGGCAAAGGCGGTCAGTCGCTGTTGGGCGTGCCGGTTTTCGACACCATGCGCGAGGTGGTGAGCGAGACCGGGGCCAATGCCTCTTGCATCTTCGTACCGCCGCCCTTCGCCGCCGATGCGATTCTCGAGGCGGTCGACGCCGAGGTCCCGTTGGTCGTGTGCATCACCGAGGGCATTCCCGTGATGGACATGATCAAGGTCCGCCGGGTGTTGGACTCACAAGACAGAACTCGCTTGATCGGACCGAACTGTCCGGGCGTCATCACGCCGGATCAATGTAAGATCGGAATCATGCCGGGTCACGTTCACATGGCAGGGCGCATCGGTGTCGTGTCCCGCAGCGGAACGTTGACCTACGAGGCCGTGGGGCAGCTCACCGCGCTCGGCATCGGCCAGAGCACGGCCGTGGGCATTGGTGGCGACCCCATCAACGGGACCGACTTCGTCGACGTGCTCAAGTTGTTCAACGACGATCCGGACACCGATGGCGTGATCCTGATCGGCGAAATCGGCGGCAACGCCGAGGAGCAAGCGGCCGCCTGGATCAAAGAAAGCTTCAAGAAGCCAGTCGCGGGTTTCATCGCCGGGCGTACGGCGCCGCCAGGCAAGCGCATGGGCCACGCGGGCGCTATCATCAGCGGCGGCAAGGGCACTGCCGATGCCAAAATCGCCGCCCTCGAGGATGCCGGCGTGAAAGTCGCGCCGACGCCGTCCGACATGGGCAGTACAATGAAGAGCCTTCTCTAGGAGCAAACGATGTCGAAGAAACCGATGCGTGTCGCGGTCACGGGTGCCGCAGGCCAAATTGGCTATAGCCTTCTCTTTCGGATCGCCACTGGCGAGATGTTGGGCGACGACCAGCCGGTGATCTTGCAACTGGTGGACATCCCACCCGCGATGAAGGCGGTCGACGGCGTCATGATGGAGCTCGAGGACTGCGCATTTCCATTGCTTGCCGGCATGGAGGCCAGCGACGATCCAACAGCCGGTTTCAAGGACGCCGATGTGGCGTTGTTGGTAGGAGCGCGCCCCCGCGGCAAAGGAATGCTGCGCAAGGATCTGCTCGAGGCAAACGGCGCGATTTTCACGACGCAGGGGAAGGCGCTGAGCGCCGTGGCGAGCCGTGAGGTCAAGGTGCTCGTGGTGGGCAATCCAGCGAACACCAATTGCTACATCGCGATGAAGAACGCGCCCGAGCTCGATTCGTCATGCTTCAGCGCGATGGTGCGCCTCGATCAGAACCGCGCCATCTCCCAGGTGGCGACCAAGACGGGGCGTCCCGTCACCGACGTCAAGAAGGTCACGATTTGGGGCAATCACTCCGCGACGCAGTACCCCGATCTCTTCAACGCCCAGATCGACGGCAAGAGTGTCGCCGCTCTCATCGACGACCAAGCGTGGATCGAAAATCAATTCATCCCGACGGTCCAGGAGCGAGGCAAAGCGATCATCGAGGCTCGAGGTCTATCGAGCGCCGCATCGGCAGCCAACGCGGCAATCGATCACGTCCGCGATTGGCATCTCGGCACGCCGGACGGCGACTGGGCGTCGATGGCCGTTCCTTCGGATGGTAGCTACGGAGTCCCAGAAGGCCTGATCTATGGGTTCCCCTGCCGCTGTAGCGCCGGAACATGGTCCATCGTCCAGGGGCTGGAAATCAACGATTTCAGCCGGTCGAAGATGGATGCGACGGCCGCGGAGCTACAGGAAGAGGCTGCAGCAGTAGCGCATCTGGTTTAGTCTTCGGGCGACCGCAGGGGCGGACCCGAATGCGAAAGCCGAGGCTAGTCGAAGAGCACGAGGAAGCGGGCAAGCGCATCGTCGTCGAGGGCCATCACATCTTCGTCCGTGAAGAAGGTGAGGGCGAGCCCGTCCTCTTGCTTCATGGCGTTCCGTCGAGTTCCTTTCTCTATCGCAAGATGCTTCCGGAGATTGCCGGTCACGGCATGCGCGCCGTGAGCTTCGACTTTCCAGGCGTAGGGCTGAGCGACAAGCCGAAGAACATCGATTACGACTGGCACGCGTTGGCCCGTTGGGTCGGCTGGGTGGTCGACGCGCTGGCGCTTCCGCCAGTGCATCTGGTGCTGCACGACATCGCCGGGCCCATTGGCTCCGAGTGGGCGATCCAAAACCCGGTGAAGGTTCGCTCGATCACCGTGACCAATACGTTGATGGACGTCGCGCATTTCACGCCGCCGTTTCCGATGTGGACCTTTCGCGTCCCAGTTTTGCGGCATGTGGTTTTTTCCACGATGAATCCCGGCATGATGTTGCCGATTTTCAGGCACAGCGGCGTCAAGAACCCCGAAGCCGTCGATGAAGACGTCATTGCCAGCTACATCTACCTGCTGAAGAACAACGGCGGCCACCACAGCTTCCTCGAGATCATGGCTGGCTTCGACCTCACCGAGCAGCATCGCGACTATCTACGCGACGGGCTGCTCGCGATCGACAAGCCCATGCAGCTCGTGTGGGGTGAGCAGGAGATCGCGATTCCCAAGGCCCAACTCGACTACATCAAGCAGGCCTTTCGTCTGCGCGCGGAGCACATGGTGGACGCCCGGCACTTCCTCCAAGAGGAGCTTCCTGCCGTGGTTGCCGCGCATGTCGCTTCGTTTGCCAAGCAGATTGCCGAGCAGCCAAAACGCGCTACAAACGCGCGGGATTAACTCGAAATACGCAGGAAAAGAGGAGCCAACATGGCTGTCGAACGCACTCTCAGCATCATCAAGCCCGATGCCGTCGAGCAGAACAACATCGGGAACATTCTCGCCATGATTCAGGAAGCGGGCCTCAAGATCCTGGGCATGCGCATGCTGCACTTGACCCGTCGACAAGCCGAAGGCTTTTACGAGGTCCACAAAGAGCGTCCTTTCTTCGGCGAGTTGGTCGAATTCATGACGCGAGGGCCCGTCGTAGTGAGCGCCTTGGAAGGGGAGGATGCGGTCGCGCGGTACCGCAAGCTCATGGGCGCCACCAACCCCGCCGATGCCCAAGACGGCACGATTCGAAAGCTCTACGGAACCGACGTCGGCGAGAACGCATGTCATGGCTCCGATAGTGTCGAAAACGGAGCCATCGAGGTCGCCTACTTTTTCCCCGAGTATCTGCTCAAGTAAGCGATGAGTGAATCGAGTGAGAGTCAGCTCCGGCCGCTCATCGAGCAAGCGTTCGATGATCGTACGAAGCTCGAATCATCTGCATACCGGCAAGCGGTCGAAGAGACCATCGCGCTGCTGGACGCTGGAAAGCTGCGTGTTGCCACGCGCGGCGAGGACGGTGAGTGGACGGTCCATGCGTGGACCAAGCAGGCCATTCTCCTCTACTTCGCCATTCGCAAAATGGAACGCGTCGAGATCGGGGCCTACGAGTATCACGACAAGATCCCTCTCAAGAAGCACCTCGACGAGCAGGGCGTTCGGGTCGTACCTCCCGGCACGGTACGTTACGGGGCCCACATGGAGCCCGGCAGCATCTTGATGCCCGGCTACGTGAACATCGGCGCCTACGTGGGCGCGGGCTCGATGGTCGACACGTGGGCTACCGTGGGCTCGTGCGCGCAGGTCGGGAAGGGCGTGCACCTGTCTGGCGGGGTGGGGCTCGGTGGGGTGCTCGAACCGCCCGGAGCCAAGCCAGTCATCATCGAAGACGGAGCATTCATCGGCTCTCGCGCCATCGTCGTGGAAGGCTCGCGAATCGGCGAGGAAGCGGTGCTCGGCGCCAACGTGGTGATTACCGCGAGTACCAAGATCATCGACGTCACGGGTGCGGAGCCCGTCGAGATGCAGGGCTACGTCCCGCCACGCTCGGTGGTGATTCCCGGTACGCGATCCAAGAAGTTCCCAGCTGGCGAGTACCAGATTCCGGTCGCGCTCATCATCGGTACGCGCAAGGAGAGCACGGACAAGAAAGTCACGCTCAACCAAGCCTTGCGCGATTTCAACGTGTCCGTCTAGAAGGGCAGCGCGTTCGCGCTCGTTCAGTAACCGCCGCCTCGCTTGAAGCGTCTCCACGCTGCACAAGGGGTTCCGTAGCGCTTTTCGATGTATTCGAGACCCCATGCCACCTGAGGCCATGGGTTACGCCGGTGGTCCACGCCGTACGTCTTGCCCCATGCGGCCATCTTGTTGCAGGGGTACGATTGCGGAATTCCGCATGCGCCGGTTCGCTTGTTCCGCGCGAGGTGGTTCCAGCGGCTCTCCGCCTGCCAGAGATTGTCCAGACACTGAAACTGCGTCTCGTCGTTCCACTGCGAGTACTCGGTCCGAATCAAGTGTCGCGCGATCTGTTTGTTTTGCGTGGCGTCGTTCTGGCTGGCCAGGGGCACCTCGTTCACGCCAGGGGCGTTCCGGGAGCAGGCGCCGACGCAAGCAAGAACGACCGCGAGTGCAGTGAGTGATCTCATGGACTCGGACCCCTACTGCACCACCACGTCACACGGGAAGAGCGCCTCGAGCGCCGCGCTCCCAGCCCGCCAATCCGTGCAAGCCGAGCCTTGCAACTCGACCGTGTTTCCATCGACCGCCCGCCAGCCCCGCTGTGCGTTTTCGCAGTCGAGCAGCTCCCCATCGAGTCGGACCCGGCCGTCGCACGCCCTCGACGTGTCGATGGTGCCATCGGTCAGGCGGACCGTGCAGGGAAGGTTCTGTACGACGATTTGCTCGAGCGCTGCCTCTAGCTCGGACACGTTGTCGGCGGTCCACAAGGGCGCGTCCGCGGCCACACCTCGACCGGCGTTGGCGAGATCTTGCAGATGGGCATCGTCGAAGCTGACGCCCAACACGAACGTCTCGATGCCGAGGTCGAATGCTCGAGCCACGGCCGCGACGCTGTTGATCCGGTCGATCCCCTCGTCATCCTCGTCGCACCCGTTCGGGACACCATCGGTTGCGAGCAAATAGAGCGTAGGCCCTTCGGGCGGAGGCGACGCCACGAGCGAGTCGGTGATGGTCTGGACCGCTTCGGCCGTTGGCGTGTAGCCGCTCGGCGCATTGGCACTGAAGAGCCCTGCGATCGCGTTCGCGTTGTCGAGGCTCTGCGTGATGGCGATGCCGTCGGTGATGGCGCACGCGGCGCCATCCGACATGGACGGGGAATTTTCGCCCGGCTTCCAGTAGAAAGTCAGCCCGAAGCGTGCGATCGAATCGAGCCTTCGAATGAGCCCGTTCGACCCCACCAACGCGTCTTGCACCGAGTCCCAGCGCGACTCGCTGAAATCGGGATTGGGTGTGCCCGAGCTCGGGCAGCCGCTGCCGAGGAACTCGCAGTCACCCTCGAAATCGAACCGCATGCTGCCGCTTCGGTCGACGATCACCATGATGTTCGGGATGACGCGATCGGTGCTCACCTCGATCTCGCCGCACACCGTCCCCTCGGACGTGGGACGCTCCTCACTCTCTTCGAACACCGGCATGCACCGGCCGCTTCGGGTGCACTCGGCCGCGCTACCGCACTCCTCGCCTTCCGTGGTGCAAACGGCGACGCACACCCCGTTGTCGCAGTAGGTCCCGCCGCTGCAACCCGAGTCACCGCTGCAGATCACACCGCATCCGGCCGGTGCACCTTCCTCCCCGCAGATGCTCGGGAGGTCCTGGAGTCGGGGAATCCCCTCGTTCTTGCCGCCGGAGCCACAGCCGGCCGCAAGCGCGCCGAGAGCACACGCCACGAGAAGCTTTCGCACGATCCAAACCCCCAACGCTCCACGCTACCAGGCGCTCGCGATTAATCAACCCTAGGGGTTAATTGTGCCGTGTGGACCCGTGCGGCGGATCAGGCGTCGACAGGGGGGTTATCCCGGGCCCACTGATACGCCATGTAGGACGAAACCAGGTGGCAAATCCAACCGAGAAAGCCACCGCTGCCGATCCAAAGGCCTGGGGTCACGATCAACCAGATGATCCCGCGCAAGAACTTCCCATTGTAGAACTGGCCGAGGCCGGGAATCAAAAACGACAAGACGGCAGCGGTCCCAGGACGGTCCATGACTTCATGGTGTGTCCGCTCGGACGCTTGTCAACGTCGCACTCTCGTCCGTGAAGCTTGGGCTCCCGGTACACCGATTGCGTGCAGAGCGAGTTTCTGCCAGGGAAGGAGGCTGTGAAGCTTTCCTCCGAGCCCCTGATCGCACCGTCGCATCCGATCGCACGCCTTCCCGAGGAATGGGAAGAGCGCGTCGCGGCTTGGGGAGAGCCGGCCTACCGAGGTCGTCAGGTCTTCGACTGGATTCACCGCCAGGGCGTTCTCGATCCGGGCGACATGACCAATCTGCCCCAAAGCCTCCGACGGCGACTCGAAGACGAAGGAGTGGGCTGGCCGATGCAGGTCGTTTCGGCTCACGAGTCCTCGGATCGGACCAAGAAGCTCTTGGTCGCAATGCCCGACGGCGAAAAAGTCGAGACCGTCTTGATCCCACAAATCGACGACCCGCGCGTCGTCACGCAGTGCATTTCGAGTCAAGTGGGCTGTGCGATGGGCTGCGTGTTCTGTGCCTCGGGCGTGGCCGGGCTCAAGCGCCAAATGACCGACGCCGAGATTGTCGCACAGGTGCTCGTCGGTCGACGACAGCTCGCCCCCGACCAGCGCATTCGCAACGTAGTCTTCATGGGAATGGGCGAGCCGCTCCACAATTACGAGGCGGTCGCTCGCGCGCTCGTGCTGCTGACGCACCCGGCAGGAATCGACCTGTCGAAGCGCCGCGTCACGGTCTCCACGAGCGGTCTGGTGCGGCAGATCGATCGTTTGGGCAGAGATTTCGAGGGACAGGTGCAGCTCGCGATCTCTCTGCACGCGGTGCGCGACGACGACCGCAGCCGCATCATGCCCGTGAATCGCAAGCACGGCTTGCGGGAGCTCACCGAGGCGCTGCGGCGCTACCCGCTTTCGAAGCGTCAACGCATCACCATCGAGTACACGTTGATCGAGGGCGTCAACGACTCGATACGGGACGCCGTCGAGATGGTCGAGTTGCTTCGGGGCATCCCCGTCAAAGTGAATCTCATCCCGATGAATCCGATCTCCGCATCGGATCTGCGAGCGCCTTCCGGGGGCCACGTGACTCGCTTCCAGGAAGAGCTGACTCGTCGCGGCTTGTCGGTCTTCATTCGAAAGACCAGAGGCGATGACGTCGCCGCAGCTTGCGGGCAGCTCGCCTTTCACGGCGAGTCGCGCCGAAGCGCAACACATCGCGGGACCGCCTGAGACGCCTCTAGCGGTGAAACCGGTTCACAGGCTGCCTCGGGCCCGGAGCGCCTTGACGATGTGGGGCAGCTCTTTGTCGATGTCATCCGGGGTCTTGATCGGCTGAAATCGAGCGTCGGGGCCGTGTCGCTCGACGCGAAGGAACGCGGACTCGAGGAAGGCCGTCAGCTCTCCCACGAGACGCTCGAACTGAATCGCCGGCCTTCCGTCGACGGTCTTGCGCACGGCGAACCAGGTCAGGGGAAAGTCTGCGTCGATTGCGGCGGCATCCAGGACGAAGGTGTTCGTGTTGAAGACGGGAATGCGTTCCTGGTCGAAATCCTCGGGGAATCGAAACTCCTCGACGATTTGCGCTTTTCCATCGACGCGAGCGGGCGCACCGCCTTTGTCGCCAGCCTCTTTAGGTGCCATCTCCGCGGTCAGCGCAGCGCCAGCTTCGAGATGGGCTCCAACGACTGCCGGATCGAGAGTCGCGGTCAGATTGTCGACGTTGGACATCATGAGCACGCTGCCCCCGCCGCGCCGAAACCGCTCGAGGATGCCCGAGCGGCGAAGCGCGAAGGTGAGGTCGCCGTGCCCAGGCGCATGAGGCGACAGCGCACCGGAATCTTCCCTGAAGAGCTCTCCTTCTGGAGTGAGACGAAGCGAGATGAACTGCGGAAAGACGGAGATGGGGCACTGCTCCGTGCTCAACGAGTCCGCCATCTCCCGGACCGCATCGTCGGTCGCAAAGCTCGTCATCAGGTATACCGGAACGATTCCACCCGACCTCTCGGCCGTCGCCGCGATGTCCTCGAGCTTGAGCTCCAAGAATGACTGGCCCTCGAGCACCTCGACTGCTGCTTTGACGACGCCACCGAAGCGCGTCGCCATGCCGCCCGCCAAGATCACGGCGCCGACCGCTCCATCGCGCATGGCTCGCTCACCTCGCTCGGCAAGTGTCTGTCGCACCTCGCCCCCAAGCGGGGGCAGCGCCAAGAGATCGCCCTCGTGAGGCGGTTCGACGCGGCCTTGGATCCGGTTTTGTGCCGGGCCGAGCTGCCCTTCGATGAGACGCTTTCTCAACGAATCAAAGGGGATGTCCTCGAAGCCGTAGCGTTGAAGAAGCTGCGCTGTTTCTGCGTCTATGTCGTGTGAGGTCATTCGAATTGCCAAAACACAAGCACTTTCCACGCTTCCTGTCGAGCGGGCGGCGCCCGCTCCACGCTCGGGGGGTGACGGATCGCGCGCGCAGGCCTACATGTAAAGGAGAGGCTATGAATTCCTTCACTCGTCCGATGGCCGTTCTCGCGTCGCTGCTCGTGGCCATGACGAGCGCTCGCGCAGCGGCTGACTATGGCGGCCCCGATGGTTACGGAAACATGGGGACGTCAGCGGTCGTGCGCGACGGCTACTTGCGTGACGAGCCAGCCGTCGAAGCAGCCGATCTGACCAACTACGTCATCATCGAAGCAGAGGAGGGTACGACGGAAGAGGTCGAAGGGGAGACCGTCATCGTCGTGCAGGAGCCCGAACCCATTGCCGCGACGTCGGAGGCGCCACCGGCCCCTCGAACCGTCGTAGTCGAACAACCTGCTTTCCTCTGTCCCGGTGGGATTTGGGTCGATGGCTATTGGGCCTACTCCTACGGTCAGTACGTGTGGGTCGACGGGCATTGCGTGGTCGAGCGGGTGAACTACGTCTTCGTGCATCCTCGTTGGGACTTCTACGCCAACGTTTGGTGGTTCGTTCCCGGCTACTATCGCCCCTGCGGCGTCTTCGTGGGCTTCGGGTACTTTCGTCCGTGGCACTGGTTCCCGCCACACCATCAGCCATTCTACCGCACGGGGCGTCCGGTCCCGGTCCATCGAACCGCGCCAGTACGTCCGACGACGGTACGGACCGCACCGGTTGGACGGCCTGCCCGCGCGAGCACCGTACGCCGCGTCGATGCGTCTCCGACCCGCACCAGCACGGCACGCCGCGTCGATGCGTCTCCGACCCGCACCGGCACCGTGACGCGGCAGCCCACTCGGGTCGCGGGCCAGCGGGCTGTCGTCGATCGACCCCCCAGCTCGGTGTCACGCACCGCACCTGCGGGACGTAGTGGGTCGGTGCTCACCAGCACGGCCCCGCGGGCACGCCCTCAAGGAACGATCGTGACGCAGCCTCGAGCAGGCACCGTCTCGCGTAGCGCGATTTCCCGCCCCGGGGTCTCGCGAACGGGCACGGTCTCACGCGTCGGCTCGTCGTCGCGGTCGAGCGTGCGTGGGTCCGCCCGTCCCGGATCGAGTGGGGGGCGCACCGGCACCGTGGGGCGTCCGAGCAGTGGCACATCGCGAGGCAGCAGCATCGGTCGCTCCAGCTTCGGGTCCTCCCGGTCGAGCTTCGGTCGTAGCGGAGGGTTCAGCCGGCCCTCTTCGGGCGGGTTTGGCGGCGCCCGAAGCGTCCCTGCAGCGCGCGGCCGCTGAGCGTTTCGGGGCCCCCTCGACTCTTTGCTCTACCGAAGCGGCGGTGTAACGCTAGATAAGGGTTATAGTCATTTTTAACCCTTCGAAGTTTCCATGCGCCGCCGTTATCGAGAGCCAGTCTTCATTGCCTTCGCAATCGCGTTGATCGCGTCGTTGTCGGTGCATCTTCCCGTCTACGAGGTGCTCGGCGATCTCGCGGACCGGCTTCGTGCCGAGACCGAGGAGGCGAAGAAGAATCGAAAGTACGACCCGGTCGAGGTCGATTTCGAGGTGGCGCAGGGGGAAAAGTCGCAGCGTGCACGCAAGCAGCCGCGGGAACGCCGCAAGGCGGCCAAAGAGCAGCGCGAGCAGGTGGCGCAGCAGGCGGTGCCGGTCCCGAAACAGCAGGCCGAGCGGCGCCAGCAACAACCCCAGCAGCCCCGGGTCGAGGCCCCTCAGGCGGTGCAGCAACACAGCACCAATCCGGACGTCGAGCCGCCCGAAAACGCTCGATTCATCGCGGAGGAAAACAGTCGCGTCGAAGAGGAGACGGTTGCGCGCGTCCGAAACATGGTCCGCGACGATGCGATGCCGTCGCCCGGACGTCAGCAAAAGGCTTCCGACACGCTCGAAGAAGAGGGCAACGCGCGTGAGCAGAAGATCGCCGAGCTTCGCGAGAAGCAGGGAAGCGACGCACGAAAGGCCACCCCGGAGGAAGCGCAGCGCCAGCGGCCCGACAAAGCGATCAAAGCGGACCCGATCAAGGCGGAGCGCGTGTCCAGCCAGTCCCCGGACGGAAGACGGGCGGATACCTCGGGCGACAAGGCGAGCGAAATGGCGGAGGACACGATCACCATCACCGACCCCGCAGGAACGTTCAGCATTCGGCGGCCCAGCAATGCGAGCCAAGGTGGAGGTCAGCGCGCGATGGGACGAGGTCCGGGAGGAACACTCGCGTGGTCTCAGTTCGAGGCGGCCGTCGGCTCGGACGAGCTCGAGCAGGATCGCCGCGCC
>DATIUW010000207.1:0-4676 GCA_035466435.1 Polyangiales bacterium
CGATCGCGCCTGGCGCCTGCGCCTCGTCGTCGACCTTCCTGCGAGCCGCGAGCTCGGCCAGCCCGTGTTGCGCTTGCTGTCGATCAGCGACTGAGACGCTGCCCGCCCCGGCTCTAGGGCGATTCTTGGTAGCTGAACACGGCTTCGGGCAGCCCTTCGGCGGTTCGCTCGGAGAGCCCCACCGGGTTGCGATCGATGCCAAACGCCCAGCGAAGCTGTGCGGTCACGAAGTGGCGAATGGTCGGCCAACCGTCCTCGACCGGTAGCGCCTCGGGCTGACAGCCGTCGGTGCCGAGGCGGACCAGATTGTCCGGAATCGGAAGACCCGCATCGAGCGCGATCTGCACGATGCCCCCGCCCGAATCTCCAATGGCGCAGATGTCGCTCGGCCCGAGATGACCCATGTTCTCGATGAGAACGAATCGAGCGGGCGCGCTGAGCATGCTCGCTTCTTCGAAGGCATTGATGGTGCGTTCGGGCTCGACCACGTCGTCGATGTCGCCGGTGAGCCAAAGCGAAGGCTTGTCAGCCAGCTCGACGGTCGAATCACTAGAGACGCCGGCCGACAGCGGAACGTATGTGACCACGTCCGGCTCGCCGCCGAAGCGAATCGACGTGCCGCCTCCGGCCGAATGCCCGGTGATGGCGATGCGGTCGGTCGAGACGCGCCCTTCGAGGAGCGCACCGGCACGCTCGTTTTCCGACGCCATCAGGCTGACCACCATGCGGGTGAGCTCGGTGTCCTCGAGCTGCGGCTCGGGCTGCTGACCGAGGACCGAGGCTAGGCCGCGCTCGAGATAATCGACCGAAGCCACCACGAAGCCCCAAGACGCGAGATGCGTGGTCAAGAAGGTCGACTGATTGCGGTAGCTCGCGAAACCGTGCGCAAACAAGACCAAGGGGAAAGGCCCGTCATCGCTGGCCGGTGCTTCCCGAAAGGCGTCGGTGACGAACGGTGGGTTGACGTCCGCGGGCAAGATCGCGTCGAACACGTCGGGCAGGGCGTCACGGATGAAATAGGCGTCCGGCTCGAGTCCCGCTTCGTCTCCGGGGTCGACCGGGTACCAGACCTCGACCATGCGATCGGCGAGCATGATGGTGGTAACACCCGCCTCGAAGGGTCCGGCGTCACGATACGCAGCAGGTTCAGAAGCCGTTTCGTTGGAGCAGGCGGCCCCTACGACAATCAGGCAAAAAACGGCGAATATTCGAAAGCTCCAACGAGGCATGCGTGCTCCAGGCCGTGTCATGTAGCACGACGAGCCACGACCGAAAACGGAGACCGCCGGATTTGCTACGCAGCCCCGTCTTCTTGCGCGTCCGACAGCTCCAGAGGACCGTCGGAGGGGAGATCCAGCATGGCCGAGGCCGCATCCACCGGCAGCTCCTCGACCGAGCGAAGCCTTCGCTCCATGGCCCGGGTCCGGACCCCGGTCTCGTCGATCGTGCGGCCCGCCGTCTCGAGCTGCCGCTTCACCTTCGTCAAGACCTCGCCGAACTTGCCGAACTCGGTCTTCACGGCGCCGAGGACCTTCCACACCTCGCTCGACCGTTGTTCGATCGCGAGGGTGCGAAAGCCGATGCGGAGGCTATTGAGCACGGCCGCGAGCGTGGTCGGACCCGCCACCACGATGCGGTGCTCCCGCTGCAATCGCTCGACCAAGCCCGGATGGCGGAGCGCCTCCGCGTAGAGACCCTCGGTCGGCAAAAACAAGATGGCGAAATCGGTGGTGAGAGGGGGGTTCAAATACTTGGCGCTCACGTCTTTGGCCGAGTCTTGGATGGAGCGAATGAGCGCGCCCTGCGCCTGCTGGACCGCGGCGAGATCTCCGTTGTCGCTTGCGTCGACCAAGCGCAGATAGTCCTCCTGCGGAAACTTCGAATCGATGGGGAGCCATACGCACTGATCGGGATCGTTTCCCGTCCCAGGCAGCCGGATGGCAAACTCGACCACCTCGCGCGATTCGGGCCACGGCTTCACGTTGCGGCCGTACTGGTCCGGTGTGAGGACCTGCTCGAGTAGCGCGCCGAGCTGCACCTCGCCCCAGGTGCCGCGGGTCTTCACGTTGGTGAGCACCTTCTTGAGGTCGCCTACGCCGTTGGCCAGGCTTCGCATTTCGCCGAGACCCTGCTGCACTGCCTCGAGCCGGTCGCCTACTAGCTTGAACGACTCGCCCAGACGCTTCTCGAGCGTGCTCTGCAGCTTCTCGTCGACCACCTCCCGCATCTGTTCGAGCTTGCGTTCGTTGCTGCTGCGAAGCTCTTGCAGGCGTCCGTCGACCGTTTCCTGAAGGTGCTTCAACCCGCGCTGATTCGAGTCGGTCAGGGCCTTGAGCTGGGCGGTGAATGCTTGGAACTTCGTGGTCTGCGACTCCCCGATTTGCGCGATCGTCTTCACCAGTGTCTCGGTGCCGGCCTGGTGGGTCCGCGACACTTCCTGCCGAAGCTCGCTCGCGCTCGAGGACGACTCTTCGCGCGCGGCGCGAAGCTCGCTCCGCAGCAACTGAATGGACTCGGCACGCGCTGCGGCCTCGGCCTGCGCGTGTGCTGCCGAATCGCCCGCCCTTCTTCTGAGCAGCACGAGCGTCGTGACGAGGTTGGCTGCGAGCAAGAGCGCCGCGGCCACCAACAGTGGAGCTTCCATCTCCCAATCCCCCAAAAAGACTGACTTTGCGGCCATCCTAGCATCATCCTGACGGTTTGCGCAGTGCTGAATCGGGGCAGCCCGATCGTGCTACGTTCCCGACCGCTCATGCCCAAGGGGGGTTCGCCAGAAGAGGAGCTGAGGGCGCTGCTGCCCGCGTCGATCGCCGTGCGATTCGACGAGATGTTTCCGAGCGTGCGCAAGGGCAAGCTGTCCCGTCGCGATCGCAAACGGGCAAAGCTCCTCGCGCGGGCCGAGCCGGTGCTCAAACGAGCGTTGGGGCCGCTCGAAGTGGTCCGGTTTGCAACCAACGGCGTGCGCCAACTCATGTGGTGGTTGCTGACCGCAGGCTCGATGAACCCGTTTGCCAACCGAACCACGCTGGTGGTGACCAACGAGCGCATCCTGCTGATCCATACCAACTGGCGTCAGCGCCCCTGTATGTTCGCCAATCAGTTACCGATCGACCGCATCCGCTCGACTGCGGGCCGGAATAGCTACGTCTTCATCCGAAGCGGACGCGAGCAGCTCATGTTTCACGGGGTGGCGCGCTCCGAAGCACGGTACCTGAGAAACCTCCTCGAGTCGGTCGATACCGGCGACGGCGGCTGGCAAAACCTGTGCCCGCGCTGCTTCACCGCGATCGACGGAGCCCCACCGTCGTGCCCCGTATGTGGCGAAGAGCTCAAGAGCCCCAAAACGGCCGCGCTTCGCTCGCTGATCTTCCCCGGCCTCGGCGACTTCTACCTCGGCTACCGGAAGTATGCGTTGCTCGAGATGGGCGGCGCCGCGATTCTTTGGGGGGTCTTCGTGAGCACCCTCATACCCGCCGTGAAGCTCGAGGGCGCTGGGGGCATCCTGGTGGCGCTTCCGATCTTGGGTCTGATCGCAGTCGTGCACGCAGGGGACGCCCTGCTGACCCGAAACAAGGCCAAGATGGGTCTCCACAGCAAGGACGGCGCTCTGCCTACGGGGGAGCCACGCTAGAGGCTCGTATCCGGGTGGCGCTTCCTCCAGCGGCGCGCCCACCGGTCGAGCTCGCCGAGGTGGCCGGCCAGCGACTTGCCATCCGCGGTCAGCGCGTACCCGTGATCGGTCTTCTTGATGAGCTCGAGCCGGCGGAGCTCGCGGACGCGGGTGTTGAGCACGCTCGGGGAAACGCCGTCGCAGGCCTTGCGCAAGGCTCGGAACTTGACCGGGCCGTCTTGTAATTCCCAAATGATTCTGAGGCTCCAACGGCGCCCCAACGTGTCGAGCAGCGCGACGATGGGGTGCTCCTTCGAGCCTGGATCTCGGTTGGGCATGAGCGCTTCGAATAACGTAGCAAAAAAAGTTGCACCACTGCTACGGAAACAGTAGCATTGGGTATCGGGGATTAGGCATGGAAATCAAACCCTTGAACAGTATACACCCCGCAGCAGCCGGCGCGCTAGCAACGCCCCAAAGGGCGAAGATGCCAACCCGCCGCTGGGACGGGAGCATCGACGCAACGTCCGACTGGGAGGTCGGGGAGCTCAAGTGGCGGACCTGTGCAGGGCTATGGTCGGCGCGCGTGGCTCTCGTCGCATCGATGCCGTTTGGCATCGTCGCGTGGGCCAAGGGCGTCGACGATGCATGGCTCATGTTCATGCTGCTTCCGGTGGTTGCGGCGTTCTTTTCGGGCAGCCTCTTTGGCGCCGGGCTCGCCGACCCGCACCAGGTGCCCGACGAATGCCTCGCGGGCAGACGAGGCGTATTCGTTGCGCTTTGCGCGTACATCCTCTTTGCGTTGGAAGTCGATTCAATGAGCGTGACTCCCATCGAGACCGGCCTCAACGTCTTCATGGGCTCGCTGATCATCAGCGGCTGGCTGACGTTCCCGGTCGCGTTTTTCGCAGGCATGATGGCCTTCCGCGCGCGCGAAGGCGTCATGCGACACCGCGTCGGCGACCGCGCCTAGCGACTGTGGCTCAGGAAGCTGGGTTTTCGAGCTTCGAGATCATTCCCTTGGCGGGCCCCTCCTCCGCAGCCGTGGCATATAAGCCCGGGTAAC
>DATIUW010000208.1:0-18647 GCA_035466435.1 Polyangiales bacterium
GCATCGCGGTGAGGGTACGCCGTCGCTTCGGGCGCCACCTCGTTGACGGCGCCGCCCAGGCGGCCGAAGAAGATCTCGGTCTGATCCGAAGGCAGTCTCCCGAGATAGTCGAGCGCCGTATCGACCAAGCCGTCCGAGAGCTCGGTGAAGTTGTGCGACTTCCAGTAGTTCCGCGCGCCCGGCGTCAGGAGCGGATCAAACGCTGCCTGCCACCCGGTGAACGGATGCGGTCCGATGACATCGGCGATGGGGTTTCCGACCCTTCGCAGAGGCTGCAGCAGGCGCTCGCCCTCCTTCATGTCGCCCGCATAAAACGCGGCGAGGATGACCACCTCTTTGCCGTGGACTTCTTCGGGCAGGAAGGGGAGGGGCGGCGCTTTTCGCATGACCAGCCAGACGTTGAGGTCTCTCGGCAGGTCCGAAGCGAATTCGCGATAGGCGCGGACGACTTCCGGTGCGTCCGCGTACGGGTGCACGATGAGACCGGAGAGCACCTCGGGACCCACTTCGTGCAGATCGAATTCGAAGGAGGTGACGACGCCGAAATTGCCGCCGCCGCCGCGGATCCCCCAGAAGAGGTCCGCATTTTCGTCCTCGCTCGCCGTCAGCATCTCACCCTTTGCGGTGACGACCTTGGCCGAGCGAAGATTGTCGATGGTCAGTCCGTGCTTGCGGCTGAGCCACCCGAAACCGCCACCCAGGGTGAGACCGGCGATTCCGGTGGTCGAGTTGATGCCCACTGGGGTCGCCAGCCCATAGACCTGCGTTTCATCGTCGAGGTCTCCCAGCGTGGCGCCTGGCTCGACGTACGCAGTCTTGTTTTTTGGATCCACGTGCACCGCACGCATCCCGGATAGATCGATCAAGAATCCACCGTCGCAACATCCCTTGCCGGCGATGTTGTGCCCAGCGCCTCGGACCGCGAGAAGCAGCTCGTGGTCGGCTGCGAAACGCACGGCCCGCATGACGTCGGCGGCGCCCGCGCACCGCGCGATCAACGCGGGCTTGCGATCGATCATGGCATTCCACAGGGTGCGCGCCTCGTCGTACCCTTTCGATTCTGGCCGCAACAGCTCGCCGCGCAGCGCGGTTTGCAGCGCGACGAGCTGGTCCTCGGCGATTACTTTCGCACCGCCGTCCATCGTGACGACTCGCGCGTTCATAGAGAGCTCCTTTCGTCGAGTGAAAGAACCGACCGTACCGTGCTGGACCCGAAACCCACAGTCGCCGTGGAGGCGACCCCAGATGGGGACCCCGTCCCGGACAAGAACGCGAACACGCCGCCGACGAGCGTCTCCACCTTGTTCAGCCGAAGCGTGGGCGAGGGAAAGCGAAACTGGCTCGCGACGGCCTCCGTGTAGCTTGCGAAGTGAGTGTCTCTCATTTCTGTAATCATGGCTTCGTTCCTTTCTGGCTTGCGCCACAGGAAGAACCTACGAACGCGCCGTGTGAGGCAGCGTGTGAGAGGGCGTGGAAAGCGATAAAAGGTGCGCCGGCCGAAGAATTTCAGAGCATCCTGGTCCGGTGACACGTTCCGTGAAACACTTTCGGGCCAATTCGTTGGATGGTGGTGCATTGACCGAGTCTCGATTGACACTGCGCCTACTCGGCCCGTTGCGGCTCGAGCGCGACGGCGAGGCCCTCGATCTGCCGCCTTCGAAGAAGGCGCGGGCGCTGCTCGGCTACTTGGCGACCACGGGGAGAGAGCACCGGCGCCAGCAGCTCACGGATTTGTTCTGGGACGTCGCCGACGATCCGCGAGGCGGGCTTCGTTGGTGCTTGAGCAAGCTTCGCGGGATCATCGACGAACCGGGGCGAGCTCGCGTCGTGGCGGACCGCGAGACGGTGCGTCTCGATCTGAGCGACGTCGACGTCGACCTTCATCGGGTGCGCGCGGCCAAGGCCGGGCTCGAGACGCTCGACCGCGAATCGGTGAGCGCGCTTGCCGAGCTGTTTCTGGGAGACCTCCTCGAAGGGCTCGAGATGCCCGACTTCGAAGAATTTCAAGCCTGGCTCACCGCCGCGCGTGGAGATTGCCGGCAGCTTCGAATCCGCGTGCTCGACGAGGCCGTCGAGCGACTCGGCGACGAGCCCGAGCGGGCGCTCCCGTTTGCGCGCGACTTGGTTCTTCTCGAGCCCGCAGACGTCGCGCGCTGGCTGCGATTGCTCGAGCTGCTCGAGCGCACCGGAAGGCGGCGTGAGGCGGAGCAACAAATCGAGGTGGGCCGGAGGGCGCTGGCGGAACGCGGCATCGCCGACAGCGCGCTGGTCGAGGCCAAACGCGCCATGCTCAGCGACCCCAAGCCGCGTTTGCAGTCGCCTCGCGCCAAGGAGCTTCGTCAGGAGATTCGCTTCTGCAATTCCTTCGATGGCACCCGCATCGCCTATGCGACGGTTGGGGAGGGACCGCCAATCGTGAAAGCGGCCAACTGGCTGACGCACCTGGAGTTCGACTGGGAGAGTCCGGTGTGGCGTCATGTGTTCACCGAGCTCAGCCGCGATCACTTGTTGGTGCGGTACGACGATCGGGGCAACGGCCTTTCGGATTGGGACGTCGAAGACATCTCCTTCGAGGCGTTCTTGAAAGATCTGGAGCACGTGGTCGATGCGGCAAAGCTCGAGCGATTCGCTTTGCTCGGCATCAGCAAAGGCGCATCGATATCGGCGGCCTACGCGGCCTTGCATCCCGAGCGCGTGAGCCATCTGCTGTTGGTCGGAGGCTTTGCGACGGGGCGCATGGTCGACGCGAGCGAGCGGCGTCGCGAAAACGAGCTCGCCATGCGAACGCTGATGCGTGCGAGCTGGGGCGCTGACAATCCCGCGTTCCGCCAGCTCTTCACCAGCACGTTCATCCCGAACGCCACACCCGAGCACATGAAGTGGATGAACGACCTGCAACGCATGACCGCTTCGCCCGACAACGCGCTTCGCCTTCGCGCGGCTGCCGGAGACATCGACGTTCGTCCGCTGCTCCCGAAGATCCAAGCGCCCACGCTGGTGATGCATTCGAGGGGCGATGCGGCGGTGGAATACGAGCGGGGCCTCGCGCTCGCCGCAGGCATTCCGAACGCCCGCTTCGTGACTCTCGAAAGCAATAACCACCTGCTCACCGAAGACGAGCCGGCCTGGCCGAAATTTCTCGAGGAAGTTCGGCGCTTTTTGGGCGACTGACCCGGGGCGACTTCATTCTCGCACCTGCGGACCGATCCGACTATCATCCGCGCCGCATGCGAAAGCTTTCTTCGTTTGGCGCGGTCGCTGGCGCGGCTGCAATTCTCTTCACGTCGATCATCGGGTGCGGCGACGACTCCGGCTCCGAGGTGGTCGCAAACCCGGATGAGCTCTTCGAGCAGGGCCCGTACGAGGTCGGTTATCGCGAGATGACCATCGCGTATGACGCCGTGGCCTCCACGGAGTCGCGCGAGCTGGTGCTGCGCGTGTGGTACCCCGCGCAACCCGATTCGGGTGCGCCGCCGGCGCGATACTCCGTCGGTGACGGGCTGGTCGATCTGCCCGCGGTGTACGCGCTGGACAATCCCCCCGTAACCGACGACGGCGGTTTGCCGTTCGTCATCTACTCCCACGGCAACGGCGGCGAGGGGCTGCTCGCCTATCCTTATGGGGAGCTGATGGCCTCGCACGGTTGGATCCTCGTCGCGCCGAACCACACCGGCAACACGGCGCTCGACTTTCTGGGCGATCCCGACCCGTTCACGCGAGTTGCGCTCGACCGGCCGAACGACATCACCGCCATCATCGACGAGTTCGAATCGGGGCTGAGCGGCGATGATCTCGCCGGCAAGGCCAACACGTCGGAGGTGTTCCTTTTCGGTCACAGCTTCGGTGGATACACGACGTTCACCGCGGGAGGCGCCGACGTGGACTTCGATGCGCTCAACGCGGGCTGTGACGGGACGACGAGCCCGAGCTGCGACGTCCTCGCCGATCCCGAGGTCGAAGCAGCGTATCGTGCCGGCTTCGGTGACCCGCGCATCGTAGCGCTCGCCCCGCAGGCTCCGGCGCTCGCCTCGATCACTGCGGACGAGCTTTCTGCGCTCGATCAGCCCACGATGCTGATGAGCGGACGGCTCGACCAGACCACGACCCAAGAAGAATCAGCCGAACCTGCGTGGGCCGGCATCGATCATCCCGACGACCTTTGGGTCGAGATGCCCCTTGGCGCGCATTTCACCTTCATCACGATCTGCCACGACCTCGAGCCCGATCTGCTCACGTTCTTCCAGCCCGATGCCTTCGAAGACGGGTGCGGCGAGCAGTTCATCGACACGACGGAAGCGGTTCCGGTGCTCGCCGCCTACGTGCTCGCCTTCGGTCGTCGCCACGTGCTCGGACAAACCCAGTGGGATTCGGTCTTGACCGGTCCGCCTCTCGGCAATAATCCCGGTGACTTCGTCATCACGCTGAAGTAGCCGCCCAAACGATCGAGAGACCGTGGCCGTGCTGCGGCGGGCGTCAGTCGATGTCGAGCCCGCAAAGCGGATCATCAGGGGCGCAGCCGGGCTTTTTCTCCTGGCGCGGCTTCGGCTTGTGGCTGCTCGCTGCTGCCCGATCCGCGGCTTTTTGCTGGGCCTGCTGGCGCTTTTCGAGGCGTTCCTCGAGCCGTTGCTTGTCGGCCTCGGCTTCCGCTGCCCGCTCTCTTTCGGTGAGCAGCTCGGCCTCGGCGCGCTCCTTGTCCATGGCAGCCCGGCGCTGTTCCTGTATCGCGAGCTCCGTTTCGAGAGCCCGGCGCTCCAACGCCGGCCTCACCACGAAGGCGTAGGCTCCGAGCGCGGCCACCAAGACGAATGCGATGCCGCCCAGCGCCATGCGGCGCGTTCGGATCTTGTTCTTTTCGACGGCCGTGATCGCCGCGATTTCCTTTTCGTGCGCGAGCAGTCGTTGCTGCTCGGCCGCACGGGCCTTGGCCTCCTCCTCGAGCCGCACGCGGAGCTCCGCCTCTCGCGCTTGGCGAAACCGGCGTTCCTCTTCCTCACGGCGCGCGCGCGCTTCGGCCATCCGGGCTTCCTCTTCGGCCTTCTGCCGCGCTTGCTCTTCTTCACGGCGCTGCCTAGCGGCCGCTTCCTCTCTGCGCCGGGCCTCCTCGGCCGCTTTGAGCTGCGCCTCTTCTTCGGCTGCGACTCGCGCCTGCTGCAACGAGTGCAGCTCCGAGAGTTGGTCTGCCAGTGAGTCGTGCCTCGCTGATTCCATGGATGTTCCCCGCCTCCTCTGAGAGTCTGGCAAATGCAAACGGCGCATGCTCGGCTTGCGCTCATGCTTGTGAGGCGGATTACACGGCTGACGAGAAGTGGGGTCTGTGACATCGTTCGGGCATGGCCAAGCGGGGGAGGTCCAGACGCGGGCGCCAAAGAGAACGGAGCCCGGCGCTTCGCAAGGCTCGCCAGGCGGCCGCCGATCGTTTCGGGGTTCGGAAGCTGCATCCCGAGCAAGCCGAGGCGATCGAGTCGGTGCTCGGCGGACGCGACACGTTGGTGGTTCTGCCCACCGGATACGGCAAATCGCTGATCTATCAGGTGCCGGCACTTCTGCTCGATCGGCCCACCATCGTGATCTCGCCGTTGATCTCGCTCATGCGCGACCAAGAACGAAAGCTCCGCCAGCGCGGTGTGCCGGTCGTTCGCATCGACAGCACGCTTCGCGCGACCACGAGGCGGCAGGTGCTTGCCCGGGTGGCCAAGGGCGGCTCGTTGATCATCCTCACGACCCCCGAGTCGCTCGAATCGCTTGCAGAGACCTTTGCCGAGGTGAAGCCAGCGCTTTTGTGCATCGACGAAGCGCACTGCATCTCCGAGTGGGGGCACGACTTCCGACCGTCGTATTTGAGGCTCGGGGCGATGCGGCGCGTGCTCGGCGAGGCGGTCATGCTGGCCCTGACCGCGACAGCCACACCGCGTGTCCGCGGCGACATCGTGGAGCGCTTGGACATGCGCCAGCCCTCCGAGATCGTCGCCCCGCCGTACCGCTCGAACCTTCGGCTGTCGGTTCGCATCGTGCACGGTGACGAGAAGATCACGACCGTCGCGCGCTTGATCCGACGCCTTCGCCGTCCCGGCATCCTCTATTGTTCGACCACCAAGGCCGTCGACCAGGTTGCGAGCGCCTTGGCGCGCGCCCGGATCCCCTCCGCGCGATATCACGGAAAGATGAAAGCCACCGAGCGCGCATCGTCGCAGCGCAAATTCATGAAGGCGGACCGCCGCATCGTGATGGTCGCTACCAGCGCGTTTGGCATGGGCATCGACAAACCGGACATTCGCTACATCGTGCACTATCAAGCTCCGGGCTCGCTCGAGCAGTATGTCCAGGAAGCGGGGCGAGCCGGGCGCGATGGCAAGCGCTCGGATTGCATTCTCCTGTTCGACCCGGATGACCTGCGCATTCAAGAGCACCTGCAGAAGCAGGGCAGGGCCAACGCGACCCAGGTGCGTCGCGCCATCGACGCGCTCGTGGCCTGGGTCGAGGAAGACAAGCCCGTGAAGCCCAAAGAGCTCGCCTTGTCCGCGCAGGTTCCCGTGACCGCGGCGCGGTCGGTTTTGGCACAGCTCGAAGAGCTCGGCCTTCTAGAGATGGTCAAGCGAGGCGAATACGGCGGACGCGTGCCCGCGCCTCGGATACGCGCAGGAGCCCGGGACTTGGCGGCCCGGCTCGAAACGCTTCGGGTCCAGGACGCGCGGCGCCTCGAAGCCATTGCAGAATACGCTGAGAGCGAAGAATGTCGCAGCCGCTTCATTCGGCGGTACTTCGGGGAGCCGGACCCGCCCGAATGCGGCATCTGCGATCGCTGCCGTGCGAGCTCGTAAAACGCGGTCGTATCCGGGCCGCGAACGGGTTATGCTCCCGCACCCTGGAAGGAGAAAAGGGGCACGACGCCTCTTTTCGGAGCGAGGTAATTGCGATGACTGAGCAGAGCTATGGACTTGGTACCCTGGCGCTTCACGCGGGACAAGAGCCCGATCCCACCACCAATTCACGCGCCGTCCCGATTTACGCGACGACGTCTTACGTGTTCAAGGACACCGATCATGCGGCGTCGCTCTTCAGCTTGTCCGAGTTTGGAAACATCTACTCGCGCCTGATGAACCCGACGGTCGACGTCCTCGAGAAGCGTCTGGCCGCGCTCGACGGTGGCGTCACGGGACTGGGATTTGCGTCGGGTCAGTCGGCCATCACCGCCGCGATTTTGACGCTCTGCCACTCGGGCCAGAATTTCGTCTCGGCGACGAGCCTCTACGGTGGCACCTGGACCTTGTTCAACAACACCTTCAAGAACCTCGGTGTCGAGGTTCGCTTTTTCGATCCGGGCCGCCCCGAAGAGATTCACGGCCTCATCGACGAGAACACGCGGCTCGTGTACATCGAGTCGCTCGGTAATCCGAAAAACGACGTCCCCGACTTCAAGGCAATTGCCGACGCCGCGCACAGTGCCCCGCACGGGCCCCTTCCCGTGATCTGCGACAACACGGTGATGACGCCTTACCTCTTCCGTCCTTTCGAGCACGGCATCGACATCGCCGTGTATTCGACGACGAAGTTCATCGGCGGCCACGGAACGCACATCGGAGGCGCCATCGTCGATTCCGGCAAGTTTCAGTGGACCGACAACCGCGAAAAGTGGCCCGAGCTCTGCGGCCCGTCACCGAACTACCACGGCGCGGTGCTGGCGGACGCCCTCGCTCCGATGGGAAACATCGCCTACAACGTGCAGATTCGCACCCACTGGCTCCGGGACACCGGCGCCGCGATGAGCCCATTCGCCGCCTTCTTGTTCTTGCAGGGCCTCGAAACCTTGCATCTTCGCATGCCGCGGCACTGCGAGAACGCACAGGTGGTAGCCGAGCATCTCGAAAACCACGACGCGGTGGCGTGGGTGAACTACCCGGGCCTTCCGTCGCATCCCGACCACGAGCGGGCCAACCATTACTTGCCCCAAGGCAAGGGCGCGATCCTCGGCTTTGGCATCAAGGGCGGCATGGAAGCAGGCAAGAAGTTCATCAACTCGGTGAAGCTCTGCTCACACCTCGCCAACATCGGCGACGCCAAGACCTTGGTCATTCACCCGGCCTCGACGACGCACCAGCAGCTCAGCCCCAAAGAGCAGCAGCAGACCGGCGTCGTGCCCGAGTACGTGCGTATCTCGGTCGGTCTGGAAGACGTCAAAGACATCATCGCGGACATCGACCAAGCGCTTGCAGCCGCCACGAGGTAGGCTGACGACACCTGTGGTCGCAGACTTCGAAAGCACCGATTCGGTCCGAAGCGGGAAACCGCTTCGTCACCTGCAGAGGGCCGTCTTTCCGACGCCGAGGAAGCTCCACCTCGGCGAGACGCTTCCGAGCATCGAGGTGGCCTACGAGACGTACGGGACGCTCGACGAGGATCGCAGCAATGCCGTGCTCGTATGTCATGCAATCACCGGTGACTCGCACCTCGCGCCGCACGACGACGAGGACGATCCGGGTTGGTGGGAGCCGCTGGTGGGTCCGGGCAAGGCGGTCGACACCGACCGCTTGTTCGTGATCTGCTCCAACGTGCTCGGAGGATGCCGAGGCACCACCGGGCCCGCCACCATCAATCCGGCCACCGGCATCCCCTACGGCAGCGATTTTCCCCTGGTGACGGTCGAGGACATGGTCGACGTGCAAAAGCGCCTCGTCGATCAGCTCGGCATCCGGCGTCTCCGGGCCGTGATCGGCGGCTCGCTCGGAGGCCATCAAACGCTCTGCTGGGCCACTCGATATCCCGAGTACGTGCAAACCGCCGTGGTCATTGCGGCTTCGGCCCGGCTCACTGCCCAGGCGATCGCGTTCGACGTCGTCGGCCGCAATGCCATCCAAAGCGACCCGCACTTTCACCAGGGTCAATACTACGACACGGGCGAGTTCCCCCAGACCGGTCTCGCGCTAGCCCGCATGCTCGGACACATCACGTACTTGTCGTCCGAAGCGATGACGCGGAAGTTCGATCTCGACCGTCACGCGCCGCGCGACATCGTGACCGACTTCGAGAAGCGCTTCTCGGTAGGCTCCTACCTCGCATACCAGGGCGAGCAATTCGTCGGACGCTTCGACGCGAACTCATACATCACCATCACGCTGGCCATGGACAACTTCGACATGGGCGATACCCGCGAGAAGCGCCTCGAAGCCCTGCGGACGGCGAAATGCGATTGGCTGGTCGTCTCTTTTTCGAGCGACTGGCTCTTTCCTCCGAGTCAGTCGCTCGAGCTCGTGGCGCTCATGACTAGGTTGGGTCATCCGGTATCCTATTGCGAGGTCGAAACCGATGGGGGCCACGACAGCTTCCTTTTGCCGAATACGATCGAAGCGTTCAGCCCACTGGTGGCTGCAAAGCTCGGCGCACGTAGGCCGCAGCCGCCTCGCAAGAGCGCTGAAGATGATCGCATTCTCGAGCTCATCCCACCGGGAAGCTCCGTGCTCGACCTCGGTTGCGGCGAAGGGGACTTGTTGGCGCGGCTCCAAGAGCGCGGAGCACCGCTCTTGTGCGGCGTGGAGGTGGCCACCGCGTCGATTGCAGCAACCATGCAGCACGGGGTAGAGGCCATCGATTACGACTTGAACGTCGGCTTGCCGGAGTTCGACGACAATCGTTTCGACTACGTCGTGCTCTCTTCCACGCTGCAAGAGGTCCCGAACGTAGAGCACTTGCTCGACGAAGCGCTGAGGGTGGGCCGTCGAGCCATCGTGGGATTCACCAACTTCGCGCACCGAACGCTGCGCGAGATGTTCAGCCTCGAAGGCCGCGCCCCGAAGGCGCCCGGGCCGTATTCGCACGAGTGGTACAACACGCCCAATCGCCGTTTTCCTTCGATTCAGGACATGCTCGACCTCTGCGAGAAGATGGGCGCGACGGTGGAGGAGGCTCGCTACTACGACGACACGCGCGGCCGCGTAATCGGCAAGGACGAGGATCCGAACCTCGCAGCCGAAAGCGCGCTGCTCGTGCTGAGCAAGAAGAGCTCTCAGCCGTAGTGGTCGGCTGGCGCTTCGAATCGGCTTTCGATCCGGTGCACGCGGGCGATGACGTCTTGGGCGAGGTCCGGGTCGGTGTTGGGCTCGAAGCCGAATTCCACGGTATCCGAGATGCCTCCGAACCGCGCTTCGATGGCCTGCGGTAGCTCGTCATAGGTAGCAAACACGCCGAATTCGTCGATGACCTCGTCGGGCACCTCGGCTGCCATCTGCTTCCACTGGCCGGTCCTCGACATGTGATTGAGCTTGCCGGCCAGGTCGTCCCATCCGTGAAGCGACATCACCGGTAGGTAAGCTGGGGTCGACCCGTAGAAAGCGACGCGGTAGCGCACCCATTCGCGATTCTTCATGACCGTCGCTTCGTCCGGTCCGGTCATGATGAAGCCGCCGCCGCACACTTCGAGCTCGCTGCGTGGACGTCCCGACGAAGCGAGACCACGCTCGATCGCCGGCCAGGTCACTTCGTGCAGGTACTTCTGAGTGCAGAAGAAATGCAAGCGAAGCCCATCGGCGACGGCCGCGGCCGACTCGATCATCCTGGGACGGACCGCCGCCAAGTGGATCGGCACCATCGGCAGGTTCGACTTGGGAGGGGTGAATTCGGGCGTCATGAGCGTGAGCTGATAGTGCTCGCCCCGGTAGTCCAATCGCTCACCGAGCTCCCAGCATCGCCAGATCGCGCGGAGCGCTTCCACGTATTCGATCATGCGGCTTCGCGGGGCCTTCCACGGCGTGCTGAACCTGCGCTCGTTGTGGGCCTTGACTTGTGTGCCCAAGCCGAGCGCAAAACGGCCGTTCGAGTTCACCTGGATCGACCACGCTTGCTCGGCGAGCACCATGGGGCTTCGAGGGAAGGCCACTGCGATGGCCGTCCGTGTCTGAATCCGCTCGGTGGCCCGTGCGACCATGGCGGCATTGAGCAACGGGTCGCCCGTGATCTCTGGGATTGCGAATCCATCGAAGCCACGAGCTTCGGCACGGCGGCCGGCCTCCGCCAACTTCGCCCAGTCGTCGTTCTCGCTGCTGAAGGTATCGACGCGCATCGGCGGCCTTTACCATGATTTGCCGCGCAATTCAGCGGGTATCCGCTTCCTTTACCCCGGCCAGAGAAAATGAGAACATGTGATTCATTGACCAAGCCGTGCAGGCGCCACGAAGGGGGTGGATATGCGGTACGCGCTTTTGCTTTTGTCGTTGTTCGTAGTCGCCGGGCTGAGCTCGGATCTCGGCCCGAGCGAGGGTGCTCCGAGTACGGATCTTCAGCCCGTGATCTTCGCGGCGGCCTTCGGGTCGCATTGAGCTTGACCTCGGCGGGTACCGCCGCAAAGACTCCGGCGCCATGAATGCCAAGACCCCTTTGGTAGGCGCCGCGCTCGTCTTGGCCGTCGCCATGGGCACGACGACGACCGTCGATGCCCGAGACCCGGCGATCGCCTCGAGCGTCGTGCAGGTCTTCGTCTACTCCGATCCCCCCGATCTCGCGCTTCCCTGGCAGACCTTGGGCACCGAGCCGTTCAGCGGCTCGGGCGTGATCATCGACGGCGGACGCATCCTGACCAACGCCCACGTCGTCGAGGACGCGGTCGGAATCGAGGTCAAGCGCGCCGATGGCAGCGAGACTTTCTCCGCGACGGTCACCTTCATCAGCCACGACGCCGATCTCGCGCTGCTCAGCGTCGACGACCGTCGCGTGTTCCGCGATGTCCGACCGATCCCGATCGGAGAGATGCCCAAGCTCTTACAACAGGTCGAGGTATGGGGTTTCCCCGAGGGCGGAACGACGCTTTCCATCACGTCCGGTATCGTATCCCGAGTCGAAGTAGGCCCGTACGCGCAATCGGGGCAGCGTTTGCTCTCCGCGCAGATCGACGCTGCGATCAACTCCGGCAATAGCGGGGGCCCGGTGATCAGCGGCGGTTCGATCGTCGGCATCGCCATGCAAACGCTGGAGGGTGCGGAAAACGTGGGCTACATGATTCCGGCGCCCGTCGTACGCCACTTCCTCGAAGACGTGAGCGACGGACGGTACGATGGATTTCCGCAGCTCGGAATCCGCGCCCAAGACATGGAGAGCGCATCCCAGCGCATGGCTTCGGGCATGGGACCAGGGCAGACGGGCGCGTTGGTCTTGCGAGTCGACTACGGAAGTCCCGCGCACGGCGTCCTCCAACCACAGGACGTGTTGCTCGAAGTCGAGGGACACGCCATCGCCAACGATCTCACCGTCGGATGGCCGGGCATCGGGCGGGTGCACTACTCGATGATCCCGCAGAGCCACCAGATCCGCGAACGCATCGACGTGCGGATCCTCCGCGAGGGCAAGCTGATCACCCGAAGCATCGAGCTTTCGCCGCATCAGCCGCTGGTTCCGGGTCGCCGCACGACGGAAAGGCCGCGATATCTGGTATTCGGAGGCTTGGTATTCCAACCGTTGAGCCGCGACTATCTAGAGTACTTCGAGGAAGCCCCGCCCAATCTGCTCACCATTCCTTGGAACCACGACGTCACCGAAGAGCGCCGCGAGGCGATCTTGATGCAGCGCGTGCTGCCCCACCCAGTCAATCGCGGATACCAGAGCTGGGAGGACGAGGTCGTGCACCGGGTCGACGGCGTCGTACCACGGGACATGAAACATCTCGCCGAGATCATCGACCGAGCCCAGGGGCGATGGCTTCGCGTGGCCATGGAAGACGGACACTTGATCACGCTCGACCGCCAGGCCGCGCGCAAGGCCCACGTCCAGATCCTCGACGCATACGGAATCGCCGAGGATCGGTATCTCGGCGACGGCGAAGGAAAAGCGCGTCCTCGGCGCCGGCGCTCCCGTTGATCGGGAGGACCTTCCCGGCTCAGGAACGCGCGCTCACGAAGTCGTCGATGCGCTTCCAGGAGTCGAACAACCAACGCCGCCGCGCGTCGCTTCCTTCTGGGATTTCCTTCGTGGGAACGCGCCAGATCCGGATTTCCACGGCCTTCCCCACCACCGTTCCGCCGAACAGATCGGCGATCTCCGCGAACCCCTCGAGGCCACGGTGTGCCACGAACAGCACGTCCGCATCAGGAGCGGCTTCGAGAAGCGCGAGCGCGCCGCCGGGCTTCGGTGGAAGACAATGGGTGTAAGACTCCGCGATGGGCATCAGCTCGGGATGGTGCTTTCCGAGTCGATCGAGCGCGATCTTCTTCTTGCGCTCCGTGAAGCGAGTTCCCTCCGGGTAGAGAAGCACGCCCTGCGCATCGAGATCCTCGGCGAGCTGCCGGATGCCACGGATCTCCTCTGCGGTGCTGCCTCCGCGGTCGACGAAATAGTTGGGCCACACGTGCCCCGCCACGTCGACGCATGGATCGACCAGCAGCTCGCGCTTGAAGACGTAGCGAAGCTGCAGCCCGTTGGGTTTGGAGATGAACGCGACCGGCAAGATCGTGTCGATGATGCTCGCGTGCCGAATGAACACCAGAACGGGCGCGGGTAGAATCTGCTCTTCGCCTTCTATGGATGCTGTAATCGAAAGCGAATGGCGGATTGCTGCGAAGAGCATGCTGCCCCACCAACAGGAGAGATGAAAGAACAGCTCTCGGCGCCGCCCGAGGTTGCCAGGCGTCATCAGATAGATCGTGCCGGCCGCGATGAGCCCCATCAGCTCGACCGTGAAGTAGACCCAAAAGAGCGCCAGAAGCCGCAACACGATGAACGAGGACCGACGGAAGATCCCGATCACGAACGCCACCGGGATCCATGCGGGCGCGAGCAGCGTAAGCAACACCCACATGAAAAAGTAGGCGGAGATGGTCATCGTCCGTCGCCACGTGGGTGAGACCGACGTCGAGTGCGAGAACGCGAGAAGCTGAACGAAGCGGGACCGGCGCTTGCGGTCGGTGGGCCGGACCATGCTCCGTTCTTCTTGCGCTTTCACTTGCGCCTCCGCTCAACTTTACGCGGGAAGCGCCGGATGCGAAAGGCCCGATGAAACGATGGCGATTCGCCTGAGCTTCAGGGCGAAGTGACGATCGATCCGAGCAACGCGTCGAAGGCCGCCGTGTTTTCTTTCACGGTGGCGTCCGGTCCCAGAAGCTTGAAGTAGTAGGGGCCACCCGGCGTCTCTACGATCGCCGCGACGAGGCGTTGGTCGGCTTGGGTGGGTTGGGCCTGGCCAGCCGGTCCCATTCCACCGGAATACTGACCGGCGACCTCGACCTTGGTGACGTTCAAGCCCGCCACCTCACTCGAGCTTTGTTTCGGATCGGAGATCGCCGAGCCGTCCGGATTGCTGAACTGGCCGATCCAACGCTCGATGTTCGCTTGGGCCGAACCCGCACCTTGCTCGCCGAAGTAGTAGACGATGAGCTCGGCCGGGCCCGCCGCCCCCGGTGCGCTGAGCTGTGCACGGCGCATGGAAGACTTCGGCGATTCGGCCTGCCACTTGTCGGGCATCTCGAAGGCAATGGCGCCCACGTCGATCATGCCCGACTCGTCAGGCTGTCCGAGCGTGCCCGTTCCATGAGGATTTGGCGGCGGCACGACGCCTGCATGTGGATCTTGCGTACCCACGGCAGGATGTGCCCCGCCGGTTTCGGTCGAGCCCACCTTGGCCGCCTCGGACGACGCGGGCTCTTCGCTTGGTACTGGACCCTTGCTCTTGCAACCCACGCCGAGCAGCAGGGCGAGGGCCATCGCGGAAATGGAAAGCATTCGAATCAGCATCATCGGCGTAGTGGAGCATGAGAGCGCGCTCCGTGCATCTCCGGACTGGAAGATGGCCAAAACCGGTGCCAAAGTGCGGCCCATGGCGTCCGGACGTCCCTCAGATTCCGCGGCGGACGAAGTCCGCGCCGCTCTCGGCCCCGCGCTCCAGCGTTTCGGCCCGGACTACTGGCGCGAGCAAGACGCGGCGAAGTCGTTTCCAACGGCATTCTTCGACACGATCGGCGAGGCTGGGTACTTCGGCACGTTCATACCCGAGGCGTACGGTGGCGCGGATGCAGGCGCGCGTGTGGCCTCGGTTCTCGTCGAAGAGATCAACCGCGCGGGCGGTGACGCCGCGTCGGTCAACGCGCAGATGTCGATCTGCCGTACGCTCGTTCTCCATGGAACCGAGGAGCAAAAGCAGCGATACCTGCCCGCCGTCGCGTCGGGGGAAATTCGCTTTCTCACCGTGGCCGCGACGGAGCCGGACAGCGGCGCCAACATGGACGAGCTCACCAGCACGGCCCGCCGCGACGGCGACGCTTGGGTGCTGAACGCGAGCAAGGTGCTCATCTCGTTTGCCGAGCATACACGGCTGATGATCCTGCTCGCGCGCGCCGAAGAAGGAACGACCCTCTTCCTGCTCGACCTAGACGAGGTGCGCGACCGCGTGGAGATGCACCCGATCGACCTCGTGGCGCATCGCATGACTTCCAGCTTGTTCATCGACGAGCTCCGCGTTCCGGACAGCCAACGAATCGGTCCGGTGGGAGAAGGTCTCGCGTGCCTGATGAGAGGCTTCGTGATCCGACGGGTGCTCGCGGCATCGGAGGCGATCGGGAACGCCCGCTTTCTGCTCGATCAAAGCATCGAGTACGCCAAGACGCGAAAGACCTTCGGGCAGTTGATCGGCGTAAACCAAGGGATTCAGTATCCACTGGTCCAGGCCTACACCAGGGTCGAGGCGGCCGACATGGTCCGCTGGGACGTGCTCGACCGGGTCGACGAGGGACGAGATGCGGTCGTCCGCTCGGCCATGGCCAAAGTGCTGGCATCGGAGGCCGCTTGGGAGACGACACGGGCGGCCTTGACGACCTTTGGCGGCTGGGGCTTGGCCTCGGAGTATCACGTCGAGCGAAAGCTCCGCGAGGGGACGGTCTACGTGTTCAACAACCTGCTGATGAACCTGATCGCAGACCGCGGGCTCGGTCTGCCGAAGAAGTAGCAGCCTCTGTCAGGATCCGGCGCCACCCGGCTGATAGGCGCAAAGCGGGTCCTCTTCGAGCGGGTCACCCAGCATCGCATATGCGCGCGCCCTCGAGCCCCCGCACACGAATTTGAACTCGCAGCGTCCGCAGCGTCCCTTGTAGCTCTCCGGGTTTTGAATCTGGTGGAGCGCTTCGGACTCACGGTAGATTTCGTGAAGGGGACGGTCTTTGACGTTTCCGAGCAGAGGGTAGGGCAAAAAGCCGGCCGGGTAGACCTCGCCCCGATGTGAGATGAAGATGACGCCGTTGCCGTCGCGGATGCCGAACGCCATTTGTCGGGCGCGGGCCTGGATGTCTTTGCGCGACATTCCTTCGGCGAGCTTGCGTTGGATCCAGTAGCGACGGTAATGCGGCGCCTCGGTGGTTCCTACGCGAAACGGCGCCTCGTCCGAGATCGAATAAACCCACTCGAAGAGCTTCTCCACGTCCTCGGCGCTCGGCGTGTCGAGCTGGGTCCCGCGGCCCACCGGAACCAGCAAAAACAGGCTCCACCGGCGAACCGGCGGCGCGGCGTGGTCGCGCAGGAGCTCGTACATGGCCTGCACGTGGGGGAGGGTTTTCGCGGTGATGGTGGTGTTCACCTGGACCGGGATGTCGAACTCGCGCGCCCACTCGAGCGCGCGCATCGAGTAATCGAACGTGCCGGGCACGTTCCGAAAGGCGTCGTGTATCGCCGCGGTGGGCCCGTCGAGGCTCACGCCCATGGCGCTCACGCCGAGCTCGCGAAACCTCCGGACGGTATCGTGTTGCAGCATGGGCGTCGTGCTCGGCGTGATCGACACGTGAATGGGCAAGGAGCGGCCGTACTCGATCAGCTCCGCGATGTCCGGCCGTTTCAGCGGGTCGCCGCCGGTGAGCACCAGCATGCTGCCGAGCTCTGCCACGCTTCGCATGAGCGCCTTGCCCTGCTCCGTGGTCAGCTCCGCGGGGTCACGATGCGGAATGGCACTGGCTCGGCAATGCTGGCACGCGAGGTCACAGGATATGGTCGTCTCCCAATACACGTTGCGCGGCTGGCGACGATAAATGAATCCCTGATACTCGGTTCCGACGGTCTGAAGCTCCATCAGGCTCGATCTCCGTGTCGAATGACGCCGCCCAGGCGATCGGCCCACCTCTCGGGGTACCCATCGTAGTAGCGGGTCCATTGTTTTCCGGTCAGCTCTCGGTAGAGCAGTGCATAGGCCGCGCGGGAGATCGAAGGCAAGCCCACGACCGGGAGGTAGAGCCAGCCGAGCATCCGCGACTGCTTGGTGTGGCCGAGCTCGTGGGCGCGGTTCCTCGTGTCGAGGTCGTGCCAGCGGCTGCTCTCCCGGCTCCAAAAAACGACGTGCCCGAGCGAGATGCCCGTTCCCTTCGATTCGACGACCAGCCGGCCGTCCTCGACTTCGATCTTCACGACCCGCTTGCGGGCGGCTTCTGCGGCCAAGACGGCGACGCCGAGCGCCGTCTGAGGCGCTTCCCAAACGAGGGACAACCCTTTGCGGATCAGGGACATGTCTACAATCCTAGCACCCGTCCGGCGAAACGGGATTCGACCCGATCAAACCCGCGTTGCCACGCCACGATACAAATGAGAAACCAGCCGCGGCCCTTTGCCTTCGAGCTCGTCGACCGAGGTCAGCTCGAACCCTGCCTGTTCGACGAGCCGGTCGATCGGGCGGTTGATGTTGCACCCTTCGGCCAGTCGGCTCCAAATGGGATTGAGACGGTCCTGCCAACGAACGATGCGCTCATCTCGGGCACGGCCGTGCTCGATGAAGAGGTAGCGTCCGCCCGGCTTGAGCACCCGACGCATCTCGTCGAGGGCCGCGTGTGCGTCGGGAATCGAGCAGAGTGTCCAAGTGGTGACCACGCAATCGAAACGCCCTGCATCGAATGGAAGTCGATGGTCCGCCCGCAGAGCGGTCCTTTGGACTGGAAAGGGGGACTCGTCGATTCTTCGCTCGACCGGGCCGACCCCGTGCGTGACCATCGGGTCGACTCCCCAAACGGATCGCACCGCGCTCGAATAGTGGCGCAGGTTCCGGCCCGTTCCAAATCCGACCTCGAGGACCTGGCCGCAGGCAAGTCCGACGGTTTCGGCCCGCAAGTCATCCATCATTCGCATCGCGAAATCCTGGACCCAAGGCCTGATGCGATCACGAATGTTCATGCTTGCTATTCGAACAGTGACAAGTACTCGCCATAGCCTTCTTTGACGAGGTCTTCCTTGGGGATGAACCGCAGCGAGGCGCTGTTGATGCAATACCGAAGGCCCGTCGGCGCCGGGCCGTCCTCGAACACGTGGCCCAGGTGGCTGTCACCGTGCTTGCTGCGCACCTCCGTCCGCGGCATCCCGAGCTTGCGGTCGACGTGCTTGGTGAGGTTGCTTTCGTCGATGGGTTTGGTGAAGCTCGGCCATCCGGTCCCGCTGTCGTACTTGTCCGTCGAGCTGAAGAGCGGCTCCCCGCTCACCACGTCGACGTAGATCCCTTCTTTCTTGTGGTCCCAGTACTCGTTGCGAAACGGTGGCTCGGTGCCTTCTTCCTGGGTGACTTTGTACTGGAGCGGCGTCAGCTCCTCGCGAAGCTCGGCCTGGGAAGGACGATCATATTTGCTCTGTTCGGACATGGATTTGCTCCCCTTGGGCTTCTTCGGTGGCTCTAGCGGCCGGTTGCCCCAAACCGACTCCAGAAAGCGCTCGCGGCC
>DATIUW010000209.1:0-1840 GCA_035466435.1 Polyangiales bacterium
CCACCGCCTCGGCGACGGCTATCGCGAGCTCGGGTTCTCGACCCTCGGCGCGTACGCACTCGAGCGCTGTAGTCGCGGCGGTCGCTGGGCAGCCGAGACTCGCACCCTCGCACGGCGTCTGCAGTCCCTACCGCAGTTGACCGCAGCCCTCGAAGCCGGCTCCATCGGCTGGAGCATGGCGGAGCTGCTCGCACGCCATGCCACACCTCAAACCGAAGCCGCGCTGCTCCATGTGGCACGCGGCAAGACGGTTCACGCGATGCGCATCGCGTTGAGCCCCCAAAAATCACCAAGCTCACCCGGCTCACCAAGCGCGCCCAGTTCACCAAGCTCACCGAACGCATCCGGCTCACCGGAGCCCCCCGACGACGACGAGCTCGCGCGCACGCTCTCGCTCACGGTGCCGGTCGAAGAAGCATGGGCGCTCGAGGCCACGCGCATGATGGTCGAGCACATGGACGGCAAGCCTCCCGGCGGCCACTTTCTCGAATCGCTGCTGGCCGAAGGCACCATCACGCTCCTCGAATGGATCGATCCGGCGCAAGACGTCACCGCGCCGATGGAAACCGAACACGCCGCATGGCGCGCCGCGATGCAGCGCTTGCAGCATCTTCACGCCGACGCCGAGCTTCGGAGCCGTCCGAGGGTGCGCACGCAGCCCGAGGCCGGCGAAGCCCCCGCGCTCGACGACTTGCCGAGCGGCATCGAGGCGCTTGATGCACGCATCCGCCACTACAGCGCCGAGCTCGCGAGCCGCGATCTCTTCTTTGGGCGAGTGGCGGCGCGGTTTTTGGCGCTCGGGGGGTGGCAGGCGCTTGGCTTTTCGAGCGAGGCCCACTACGCGCGCGAGCGGCTCGGCCTGTCGCGCGCCTCGCTCCGGAGCAAAGTGAGCCTTTCACGCCGAAGCCGCGGGCTCGACCAAGTGGTCGATGCGCTTCAGCAAGGCCGCATCGGGTTTGAAGCAGCAGGGCTGGTGGCGCGCATCGCGACCGCCGAGACGGAGCAGGCCTGGGTCGAGCGCGCCGCGCGTCGCACCTTCAAGCATCTACGCGAGGAGGTGCAAGCGGTGGAAACCGTCGTCCGACTTGCCGGCGAAACCGACCGCGCCCCGCCGAGCCAAACGCTCCTCGAGCAGATGGAAGCACTGGAACGCTCGATCCTGAGTGGTGCGTTTTTGAAGAGCGTCGCGCGCGGAGACGCGGTCGAGCCCGGGCCCGAGCCCGAGGCTGACGAAGCGGCGGCTGTCCAGATATCCGGGAGTGCCTCCGACGAGGCCCCGAGCGAAGCGGTCCAGATATCCGGGAGCTCGGGCGGCAAGCTGACCTTGCGCCTGCGCGTTCGGGGCGATGTGTGGCTGCATTACCGCCAGCTCGAGCGGCTTCATCAACGTCGATGCCCCGGCGAGAGCTTCCTCGAGTTTCTCTGTGCGAGCTTTTGGCAGACCTGGGTGCCCACCTTGGGTGTCTCGGACCAATGGGAATCGATCTACCGCCGCGATCGCTACCGTTGCACGAGCCCGGTGTGCCACCAGCGGAACGTCACGCTTCACCACGTGCGATACCGGGCCCACGGCGGCACCGACGAGCCCGAAAACCTCACCTCGCCCTGCGCGTTTTGCCACCTCGAAGGCGAGCACGGGGGCCGGCTCCAGATCCTTCCTCCCGGATCGAACCCGAGCTGGGTCCTCGGCCGTCGTCCCATCATGCGCGTAGAGGGCCGCGAGCGCGCGTTGCTGGCCTAGTCGGCATGCGCCGACGCCTGGATGACGATACGGTCTGGAGACTCCGCTCTCAACCCAAAGGAGAAACGATGATCGACCACATCGGAATCGCGGTGACCG
>DATIUW010000210.1:0-11979 GCA_035466435.1 Polyangiales bacterium
GAAGGAGCCGGCCGCCTGGTATACGGGCTCCTGCGCGCCTGTGGTGAGATCGATCGCGTAGAGTGTGTCGACGCTCGACGCGAAGTCCCCGCTGGCCACCCCGAGCACGCGCTCTTCGTCTAGGGCGATCACGCCACCCACCGCGATGGCCGCGTCGGGATGATCGGCGGCGCGCCAGGCCCGGTCGATCTTCACCTCCGGTTCGGAAGCGTCGAGCAGGACGATACCCGCAGATTCCCGAATCTGCGCCTCATCTCCGAACGGTTGCGAGAACCCGGCGCAACTGACCAGAAGCTTGTTCGGAGCGCCAGGTACCACGGCCACGTTTCCACAGCTCTTCAGCCCGGGCAGCTCGACGCCTTCTACGGAATCGTCTTCGAGATCGACCACGGCCACCATTCCCGGGCCCGCCGCATCGAAGCTCGCGCTGATTCGGTCGAGCCCCACCAAGATCCGCGACCCCATCAACAAGCTGCGGCTCGGCCGGGCGAAAACTCGGACTTCGACCGGGCCCGACGGGCCCATCACTTGCACCACGGTGTCGAGCGGCGAGAGATCGATTCGGGTTCCGGTGGCAACCATCTCGGTAGGATCGATCTCGAAGAGGTCGTTACCCCGATTTAGAGGAGACGCTGCCGGATCGAGATTCGGCTCGTAACGAGGAACCCAAGCGCTGTCCGGGCTGACGTACACGAAGTCCTGGGGATTCGACGAAAAACCGTTGTCGCCAGCTTCCCCTTGGGTCCTAGCTTGTCCGTTCAGGTCCCCGCTCGGCACGAAGAAGCGGGTCACCACGTCCGTGAAGAATCGGTCGATCAGAGTCAGCGTTCCGTCACCCGCCTGCCTGGTCGGCAGTACGACGTCGCCTGAAAGCGTCGCGACGAGCCCGGGATACGTCGTGCCCGAGTTGATCCAGCTCTCGTGCAAGACCTGGAAGCTCTGGTCGAGCACCGCGATCGAAGAGCTGGTGAAGTCGGTGCTCACGACGGCATAGCGTGGGATGGCGTCGAGAGGATCCAGTGCTGGCGTGCCGCTTCCTGCGGCGCCGGAGCCCTCGCTCTGCCCGCAGCCTGATCCAGCGAGCAAAACGCCGATGAGAAAGATGAATGTTCGTCCCCGTTCCATGGTCTTCCTCCGGCCGCGGCGGCGGAGGGTCGGAAACGAGGCGCGTTCGGTATTGCAACGAGACCCATCAACCTACCCGCCATCCCCGAGGCGATTCGAGTGGGCTTCCGAGGTAGGTCTCCGGGCTCGTGACCCTAGGCTCTGCCGCCTTCCCAGGTTTGCACCCAGTGGCGTCGTGGCAGCGCATTCAGTCACATACCGTGGCGGGTCCGCGTCGGCCTTGCACCGACTTCCCCGTTCGACCGGCGGTTTTCTCTCCGTCGATCTATCTCCAGCAGCTCCGAGGAGCGGCCTTCGACCTCGCAAGAAAGACGAAGCTACCCGCGACCCTTCCAAAGTCAAGCTACCAGGAATGCTGGTAGCTCACGCGCCCCGTATAGCGACGGCCCGGCAAGGGATAGCCGAGTAGATCCTGACCGCGGACGTCGAGCAGATCGTCGACGCGAAAGCTCAACCCCAGACGCCGCTCGAACAGATCGACGCCTGCACCGAGCGCCAGCATCGTTCGCGAGGGCAGCACGACCAAGTTGGCGGGATCGCTGAAGCTCTTTCCCACGTACGCGACCTGAAAGAAGCCCATGATGTCGGACACCGATTTGGAGAGCGCGCCCGAGTGGGCTTCGGGCTGAGCGAAAGCCACCCATTCCGGCTGACCGGGAAGCTGCCTCCCTCTGCCTAGATCATCGGCCTGGGTCCACGTCGCCTCCGCCTGCACCAGAAAGTGATCGGTGACGCCGCCACGCAACTCGATCTCGACTCCCCGAATTCGCGCCGAATCTACGTTTTCGTAGATGAGCGTGAACTGCGACAGGGGACGGTCTCGAATGGCATCGTCGAGATTCGTCAGAAAAGCTCCCACCGAGGCGTAGCCGCTGACCCACTCACGGTGGCCGCGCACCGTCACTCCACCATCGTACGACGTCGAACGTTCTGCCACGAGGTCGGTGTTCGGAACGACCGTCGCTCCATTGCCGAACAGTTGAAGAAGCGACGGCAGCTTGTAGCCGCTGCTGATCGAGCCGCGCAAGGAAAGCCATTCGAGCGGCGCGATCGCTCCGCCCACGCGATAGGTGGGTAGCAGGTCCGTGGTTCGGTTCTGTTCCGGAGCCGTGCCATTGGACTGCTGAATCGTGGCTCGTGTCCAACTGAGCCGAATGCTCGGGCGAAGCTCCATGGCAACTCGACCGAGCTCTCCGAAGAAGCGCATCTCCACCGTTCCCGCGACGGAGAACCGGTCGGAGGCGTTCTGCTGCACGAGCTGCGGTTCTCCGGAGGGATCGAACACCTGATAGCGAGAGACGGCGATGGTGGTGATCTCGAGCCAAGGGAGAGCTTCGACCGAAGCGGCCAGTCGGCCGAACGCGGCGTGTTTTCGATCATCGATCGCCCTCGGCCCTCCATTCCCAATCTCGCCGAGCGGATCATCGAACCGATTGCGACCGTAATCGTAGTTGGCGGCTATCTGCAGACGATGAGGGTGCGAGCCCTTCTTCTCCTGAAGCCACGACGCCGTGCCGATCAGGCGCGTCGTCTTGCCCCTGGCCTCGAGCGCAGGGTTCGAGCCGGGTCCCGGCTCTCCCCGATCCCGACCTAGACCCAGAAACACCAAGTCGAGATGGCTGCTCTTGCTCGTCTTCGCGACCAGGTTCGCAAAGCCGAATCCTTCGAGAAAATCGGCATTCTGGCGTGACCGTTCGACGTCGTCGCTCGGATCGAAGCGGGTGCCGTTGTCGTCGAGGTAGGGGTAGTCGTTCTGAGACCCAGCCGCGCCTCCCGTGGCGAAGATCTGCGCCTTTTCACCCGAAGCCGCGCCGAACAGATTGGCTCGCCAAGTCCCGAAGCTGCCCGCGGTTGCACGGCCGCCGATCTCGTTTTCCTCGTATCTTCGCGGAAGCAGTCGCAGCACACCGCCCACGGCGCTTTCGTTGAGCCACGCCGGCGCACCGCCACGATAGACCTCGAATCCCTCGAGCGCCTCGAGTGGCACGAGGCTGAGATCGAAGAGACCGGTGTCGGGACTACTGATCGGGACGTCACCCAGCATGACGTTGATCTGGTCACAGTTCACGCCGCGCAGCCGCAAGCAGAACGGGGTTCCTTGCCCACCCGCCGCGACGACTCGCGTGCCGGCGGACTCCAACAAGAGCTGCTCGGTCGTCTGCGCGACCAACCGGTCGCGGATCAACACCTCGCTTCCCGCCGCGGTCGGGTCCAGCGGGTTGGTCGCCGGAATCGGTCGTTCGACCTGAGCCGTGGCTCCGAACTGCGCGGATGCCGGCGCTGCCACCGCGAGCAATCCGCAGACGATCGAGCACAAGCGCCCCATGCGCCGCGAGCAGTCTTCGCGTCGCCCGATCCGCTGCTGCCCGATGTCTTCCAAATCCCGTTCCTGGTTCAGGAACGGCCGTTCGAACGGAAGGGGAATTCCGACGCGCGACTCTCACCGTCCCCGAGGTGATCGACACTGTTCGCAGGTTTCCGGGCTCGTGACCCCAGGCCCCGTCACCTTCCCAGGCTCGACGCCCAGTGGCACAACGACAGGACATTCAGTCACATACCGTGGCGGGTCCGCGCCGGCCTCTCACCGGCTTCCCTACTTGCGCCGACGATGACCGATCGCCCCCGCATGGTCAATCATCGGCCTCGCGCATCGATCGCGCGGAAAGCCCATGGTAAGGACGCGCGGTGCGGCTCTATCTGCTGCTGTTTTCGTTGTTGTTGGTTGCTGGGGTGCTGGCTGTGCTGGTGGGCTCCGGCGATCTCACCGATCCAGAGCTGCGCGACACCTTTTTGAAGCTTCGCGGCTACCGACTCGCCGCGGCCTTCCTTGCCGGTGCGGCCTTGGCGGTGGGCGGCGTCGTCGTCCAAGGGCTGTTTCGCAACCCGCTCGCCAGCCCTTCGGTGCTCGGCACGACGGCGGGCGCGAGCTTCGGGGGGCAAGTCGCATTGTTCTCCTACGGCATCGCGGGCCTAGGCGGCGGGTTTGTCGTTCCGGAGATGATCGTCCCCTTGGGCTGTTTCATCGGGGCCTTGGGAGCGCTCGCGATTCTGCTCGTCTTCGTTCGAGTGACGCAAGACTTGCTGGCTCTCTTGCTGACGGGCTTCGTGCTCAGCGCCTTGTTCTTGAGCTTGAGCGGTCTCTTGACGAGCATCGCGCAGGAAACCTGGGAGCTCGGCCGCGCGATCGTGTCGTTCTCGCTCGGGTCGGTGAGTGGAACGGGCCCGCGTCAACTCTCTTTCGCATTTCCTCTGGTCGCCGCTGCGCTCGTCGCATGCTGGTTCTGGGGGCGGCCTCTGGATCTTCTCCTGAGTGGAGAAGAAGAGGCGCTTTCCATGGGCGCCAACGTCGATACGGTGCGCTGGTGGTCTGCGGTATGGGTGAGCGTGCTCGTCGCAAGCGCGGTGTCACTCGGCGGGAACGTGGGTTTCGTCGGCTTGGTCGTTCCGCACATGCTGCGCCCTTTTGCAGGAACCAAGCACCAAAGGCTCATTCCAGCCGCAGCATTGGCGGGCGGCGTCTTCCTCGTCTCCTGCGACGTGCTCGCCCGCTTGATTCCGTCGAGAAGCGAGATTCCTCTGGGCGTGGTCACAGGCTTGATCGGTGCGCCTTTGTTTCTCTTGCTGTTGATCAAATTGCGACGGGAGCACGCCTATGCTTGATGGCGACGTCCAGATGGCGCTTCGCGCGCGGGGCGTCAGGGTGGCGCTGGGCGGGCGCAACGTCCTCTGGGACGTCGACGTCGAAGCGAATCCCGGCGAGGTGCTCGCGTTGCTCGGTCCCAACGGCGCAGGCAAGAGCACTCTGCTCAAGGCGTTGGCCGGGCTCTTGCCCTACGAGGGCAACGTCGAGATCGGAGGCGTCGAGGTCGCGTCGCTCACCCCGCGAAAGAGAGCCAAACGTGTTTCCTACGTTCCCCAAAGAAGCTTGCTCCGTTCCGCTCTGTCGGTCGAAGAGGTGGTGGCGCTCGGACGCTACGTCCATGGCATGAGCTTTGGCGGCATGTCGAGGAGGGACCGCACCGCCATCGACGAGGCGTTGGCGACGGCGCACGCCGACGTGCTTCGGGATCGCGTCTTCACTCGACTTTCCGTCGGTGAGCAACAACGCGTCTTGCTGGCGCGTGCCCTCGCGTCGGACGCGCCCATCTTGCTCATGGACGAGCCGACTGCGGCGCTCGACGTGGGCGAGGGATTGTCCGTGCTCCGTCTGATTCGTACGCTCGCGGCGCGGAAACACACCATCGTGGTCGTGCTGCACGATCTAGCGGACGCCCGAACGACCACCGACCGGGCCATCCTGCTCAAAGACGGTCGCGTGGTGGAGAAGGGCGACACCGAGGACGTGGTGGCTCCCGGCCCAATCCGCGCGGCTTATGGGGTGCGCCTCATCGAGAACGCTCGCATCGGATTCGAGCCGGACACGGAGGCGCTTCGAGCGGAGTGAGATGCGAGGGACTTTTGGCCCGAACGCGCTGCTGCTGTCGATCGCGCTGCTCACCGGTGTGTTGCTCACGGCCGTCGTTTCGGGCAGTGAGGCGGCGCCGGACACGGCAATCCAATCGAGCACCGTCGAAGATGCCACGGGGGCGCGCATCCCGATCCGGGAGTACGCGAGGATCGTGAGCACGAGCATCGTGGCCGATCAAGTGCTCGTCGAGCTGATCGAGCCCGACCGCTTGGTTGCGGTGAGTAGGCACACGCTACGCGCACGACCATCGGCAACCTACGACGACAAGATCGGTGTCGAGCGCGCCCGCGACATCGAGACGATCATCGAGCTTCGGCCGGACATCGTCTTCGTCAACAGCTTCGTCGATCGCCGTCACGTGGCGCGCCTGAAGGATGCGGGTCTGAACGTCTTCGATTTGGGCGAAATGCGCGGTCTGGAGACCCTGATCCCGAACATCCGGCAGCTAGCCGCAGTGGTGGGCGCGCCCAAACGTGGGGAGAAGCTGGTCCTGGAGATCGAACGGGAGCTCGCCGGCATTGCGGCAGGCCTCGGCGAAGCGGAACGCGCTCGGGCCCTGTACGTCGGCATTCACGGCGATCGATTGTATGGCGGAGCTGCGGGCACCAGCTTCCACGACGTTTTGGTCGCGGCCGGTCTGATCGACGTCGCAGCGGAGGCAGGCTTCGAAGGCTGGCCCGCGTACACCAACGAGCAATTGCTGAGCCTCGACCCGCCTTGGATCATCACCAACCCGGGAACGGAGGAGACTTTGTGCAGACACCCCGGCCTCGGCGCGTTGTCTGCATGCCGCAATGGGCGAATCCGGAGCATCGAAACGAACCTCTTGACCGACCCCGGGCTTCGGATGGTGCAAGCGGCTCGCGCGGTGCACGCCGAGATCTACGGCGAAGACCGCTAGCGCAGCAGGGCAGCCAAGAGCTCGTCGTAGGCCTCCGTCCGCTGGAACTGCGGGAATTCTTCGGCGACGTTGTCCGGACAACGAAACAAAATGCCGCGGTCCGCCTCCGTCAACATGGTCGTGTCGTTGTAGCTGTCGCCTGCGGCGTGGACGCGAAAGCCGATGTCTCTCAGCGCCGCCACTGCTTTGCGCTTTCCATCCGGAATCCTGAGCTCGTAATCGACGACGCGATCGTCGTCATCGGTCACGAGCTGATGGCAAAACAAGGTGGGCTGTCCCAACTGCCGCATGAACGGCGCCGCGAACTGATAGAACGTATCGCTCAAGATCACCAACTGCGTCCTATCGCGAAGCGTATCGAGAAAATCCCGCGCGCCCGGAAGAGGCTCCATCGAGCTGATCACGTCCTGGATGTCGCCGAGCTTGAATCCGTGTGCATCTAGAATCTCGAGCCGCCCCTGCATCAGCGCGTCGTAATCCGGCTCGTCACGGGTGGTCCGCCGGAGCGCCTCGATTCCAGTCTTTTCGGCGAAGGCGATCCATACCTCGGGAATGAGCACGCCTTCCAGATCCAGGCAAACGATCAGCGGAGCCATGGGTGTGACTGGTACCCGATTTTCGAAACCAGGCAACTCGCATTGCCCCAGGAGCCAGCCTATAGTGGCGCCCGGTGACGCGATCAGTCCTGACACTCGCCCTTGCGCTCGGTCTCGCGTCACTCGGTGTTTGGACGGCCAAGAGACTTCAGCTCGATACGGGGCTCGAGGCGCTCTTGCCCTCCGATTCGGTGTCCGTTCTTTCGATCGAGGAGACACGGGAGCAGCTAGGTCTGGAAGAGCCGCTTACCGTGCTCGTTTCCTCCGAGGAACCCGAGCGGAACGAGGAGCTGGCCGAGGAGCTCGCCAACCTCTTCGGACGATGGCCCGAGACGATTTGGGTCATGACCAGCTACGGCTTGGACGATTTGGCCGAGCGAGCGCTCTACTACGTCGATGCCGACACGCTCTACGAGTGGAGTGAGCTCGCCGAGGAAGCGCTCGATTGGGAGGTTTGCAAAGCATCGCCTCTTTGCGTGACCATCGCAGACCCGCCGGAGCTTCCCGGCGGGGACGAAATTCGTGAAGCGGTCGATCGATCGCGCGCCGGAACGGTTCTTCATCAACTCACGGGCGAATCGGCGAAAAAAACCGGGACCGATGGAGCGGAGCAAGAACAGCCCCGCGCGCTCTGCAACGACGACGGCTCGGTTTGTGCAGTGCAGGTCATGCTCGACGGCTCTCCGGGCAATCTTTCATTCGCACGGATGATCAAGAACCGGGTCGAATCCGTGACCTTGCCCCTGGCGAAGTCACAGCCGGAGCCAACCCGCATCGAGGTCATCGGCCGGTATCGAGTCGCGCCCATCGAGCACGAGATCATCGTCGACGACCTTCGGCTCGTATCGATTCTCGCAGCAGTGGGCGCGCTGCTCGTGGTGCTCGTGTTCTTTCGCGACCTCACGGCGGTGATTCAGCTGATGGTGCCGATGCTGAGCGGCTTGGCCGTGGCCATCGGCCTGATCACCCTCATCGAGCCCGAGATCAACATCATCAGCGCATCGGCGCTCGCAATACTCGCCGGCATGGCGATCGATTTCGGCATCCATCTGTTGATGCACTACCAGTCTGCGAGGTCCGAGGGACTGAGCCCAGCGCCGGCCGCCAGGGCGAGTGTCCAAGAGCTTTGGGTTTCCCTTCTCGTGGCGGGGCTCACCACCGCATGCGGCTTCGGCGCGCTTTCGATGACCGACTTTCAGGGCTTCTCGCAGATGGGATGGATGGCGTCCCTCGGAATCGTCGTGACGCTTCTATGGACACTGGCCGTGTTCCCGAGCATGGTCCGTGTGCTTCCAGGGCGCACCAAAACGGACCTGAGGCCGCAAGCGAGGGACTTGAGCGCGCGGCGCCTCGCATGGCTAGGGCTTGTCGCTGGACTGTTGACGATTCCCCTCGCCGCGAGGATCGGTTTCGAACCCAACTTGAGCAAGCTCCAACCGCAGAGCGTCGCCCACGGCCTCGATGCATCGATGATGCGTGCGCGGGGGAACATCAATGCCCTCTACGTCGGTGAGTCGACTGATGCGGTGAAGGAAGCGCTCGAAGACGAGCTCATGACCGAAGGAGCGCTCGAAGCTCTCGGCGTCGAGCCCATCGTGGTTTCCGCGCAAGTGATCTTCCCCGAGGATGCTGACGAGAAGACGGAGATCTTGGCCGATCTCAGGGCGACGCTGGTCCGGGCGAGAGAGAAAGCCGTCGAGCGCGACGACCAGGAGCTGCTGGCCGAGCTCGACGAGCTCGAGCCTTGGGTCGAAGTGGAAGGCCCGCCGAAACCCAATCACCTCCCTCCGTGGTTGGCCGCCACGCTCATTCTCAAGGACGGGTCGCTCGGAAAGAGCGGCATCATCTACGTTCCCCTGCGCGGGTCGAACGCCGAAGCCATGGAACGGATGGCGACGTGGCTCGATGAGCTGCGCGCCGCTCATCCCGAGGTCACCTTTGCTTCGGCGGCAGCGCTCCTCGGTGAGGTGACACCCGCGTTGATCGCGGATTCGCCATGGATCGTGGCGCTCGTGTTCATCGGTCTGATCATTGCAACGGGCGTGGCCAGTCGATCGTTCGTGGTGACTCGTGACGTCTTCCTCGCGACCTCACTCAGCACCATCTCGTTTGCGGCGGTGCTCACCATCTTCGACATCGATCTACACCTCTACAACTTGCTTGCCGTGCCCGTGGTCATCGGTCTGGCCGTCGATGGCGCCGTGCACGTGAGATGGGCACATGCAGGAAGCCCCCGCGAGCAACACGCGACCTACAAGGCAGTGGCAGCATCCACCCTCACCTCCATGGTGGCGTTTGGGGCCCTGTTGACCGCCGACAGCCCCGGGCTTCGATCACTCGGAGAAGTCGGCGTGATCGGCCTCGGAATCTCGCTCGTCGTGAATCTGCTTTGGTTGCGGGCTTGGCTCCCACCCCAGATCCCGGACGGAGCCTGAGGCCATGTGTGGCATCGCCGGGATGCTGGCAGCTGACCCCGGGGCGGCCCCCGACGAAAGCGCCGTCACGCGCATGTGCAACGCGATGATCCATCGCGGGCCGGATGACCGAGGCAGCCTACGAGACGGACCCTGCGCCCTAGGACACCGGCGCCTGTCGATCATCGATCTTCGTCCCGAGGGCGCACAGCCGATCACGAACGAGGACGGATCCATCGCCGTGGTGGTCAATGGCGAGATCTACAATTTTCGAGAGCTTCGGAAAGAGCTGACAGCCAAAGGCCATCGTTTCAAATCCCGCTCGGACTCGGAGGTGATCGTGCACCTCTACGAAGAAGAAGGGCTCTCGTTCCTCGACCGCCTCCGCGGCATGTTTGCCCTCGCTCTGTGGGACGGCCCTCGCCGGCGGCTGGTTCTGGCAAGAGACCGCTTCGGCAAGAAGCCGCTTTTCTATCACATCGGCTCCGAAGGACTGGTGTTCGCATCGGAGCTCGGGGCGCTGATGCAGTCTCAGCACGTCGAGCGCCGCCCTGACCTCGACGCGATCGATGCATTCCTGTGCCTGCAGTACGTGCCCTCGCCCTGGACCGCATTCGCGGACGTGAGAAAGCTGCCCCCAGGCACACGGCTGGTGTCGGAGCCGGGCCGTTTCGGCGATCCTGAAAGGTACTTCGAGCTCCGATTCGACCAGACGCGTACCGGCTCGTTGGCCGAGCTCACCGAGGAGCTGCGTCTACGAATCGAAGATGCCGTTCGGGTACGAATGGTGTCCGACGTTCCCCTGGGCGCGTTTCTTTCTGGCGGCCTCGATTCGTCGCTGATCGTGGCATTGATGGCCTTGCATTCCTCGGAGCCGGTCAAGACCTTCTCGGTCGGCTTCACGAGCAAGGACTTCAGCGAGCTTCCCTACGCGAGAATGGTCGCCGAAAAATACGGAACGGACCACCACGAGCTCGTCGTGGAGCCGGACATGGCTTCGGTCGTTCCCGAGATCGTTCGACACCATGGAGAGCCTTTCGCGGACACCTCAGCCCTGCCTACCTGGTATCTGTGTGAGCACACCCGGACCGGCGTCACCGTCGCGCTGAGCGGAGACGGCGGAGACGAGGGCTTTGCGGGCTACAGAAGATACGCGCATTCCGAGACGGCTCGCTTCATTCGAGGGCTTCCCGGGCCGCTGCCTGCCTTGCTCGCGAAGACGATCGGAAGCATCCCGACCTCCGCGGCCCAGCAAGTGCGGGACTACGGCCGCCGCTTGATGCAGCCCGAGCACGTTCGGTTCCTCGGGCTCGCGGCCCACATTCCACACGACGATCGAATGGCCTTGTACACGCCAGCGCTCCGCGAACGGTACGGCATCGATCAGGTCGCCCGGCGCTTCGGCCGCCTGCATGCGGCATCGACCGCTTCCGACCCGGTCAACCGGCTCCTCGACCTCGACATTCAGACCTATCTGACCGACGACATCCTCACCAAGGTCGACATCGCGTCGATGGCACACTCTCTGGAAGTGCGCTGCCCCCTGGTGGACCAAGACGTGATGACCTTCTCGGCCTCGCTACCCGGCGAGATGAAGCTCCGGAGGTTGAGGACGAAGCGCATCCTGCGAGAAGTCGCCAAGCCGCTCCTGCCGGGTCGAATCCTGAAGCGGCGCAAGCAAGGTTTCGGGCTTCCGGTGGACCGTTGGATGCGAGAGGACCTCGAGCCTCTGTCGCGGGATCTGTTGCTCGACCAAACGTCGAGACGACGCGGCATCTTCGAGCCGGCGGCGGTCGAGACTCTGCTCCGCCGGCACAAACGAGGAGAGCCTCGCGGTGATCAGATCTGGGCGCTGATGATTCTCGAGCTGTGGTACCGCTCGTTCATCGATGGATGATCTCGCCATCGAGAACGCGAGTTGCGAGGGCCGAGAAGAGTTGCTGTCCAGCCATGCGGCGGACTGTCTCCTCATCCACCGTCGCGACGATCTTCTTGGTTCGCACCGACGCGTACCAGTGTACGCAACAGGTGCTCGGATCCAGCACCTCCATCGGATTCACGCCATTTCGATACGAACGAAACCAGTGCGCGCTGATCTCGGGTGGCAGGGGGTAAAAATACGACGGCGGGAACACGTGGAGGTCGTCACCCGCGTAATGCTTGTAGACCGACTGCAGCAGGTGGGTTCCGAGAGCGTGCGGCGTGTTCCAGCGAGAGCTCGGCACTTCCGCCATCGCGGTGATGTACTGTTCACAGAATGGGTGCCCGGGGACCGCGCCGAAAACGGCCCCATTGACCGCCAGATGATACCCGTCCTCGATCCTTCGAAAGTACCGATACCCATGCGGCATCCGGCGATACAAGTCCCGCACGGCGGTCATCAGGTAGGCCTTTCCCTTCACGCGTGGGTCCCACGAAGCCACCACCTCCGCGGGAAACACGATGCGCTCCGCCCCCAGAAAACCTGGCGCGCGC
>DATIUW010000211.1:0-8434 GCA_035466435.1 Polyangiales bacterium
AAGTCCAGGGTTAGCAGGACTCGTCTGCGAAGCAGGTTGCGTTCCGGCCGAAAAAGGCCGTATGACTCGCGCATATGACCACGACTCGAAAAATCGGTATCGCGATTGCAGTCATCATCGCCCTCTTCGTCGGAGGCACGCTCTACTACTTCATGCCCCGCGCGGACATGGTCTACATCACGGGCACGGACGTGAAGCGCATGGACCAAGCCGACACCAAGACCGGACAAGAGAAGACCCGCGACGTGCGCTTCATCTACGCCACGGAGGTAGAAAACAACGAAGCTCGAGTCTTTCGCAACGAAGACAACGGTTGGTACTTCAAGTGGAACTCCGGTGACATCGCGGCCCAAGCCTCCAAGCTGGCGAAAAACGAAGTCCAAGAGACGGCGCTCATCAGGTACTACGGTCTTCGTATTCCCGTCTTCGACTCCTACCCCAACGTCTTGGCTTTGAAAGAGGTCGCACCTGACTACGTGTACGTTCCTTGGGTGAACATGATCATCCTGGTCGTCTTGCTGATCGTGTTCCTGTGGGCTGGTGTCAAGGTTCGTCGGATATACAGAAAAGCGAAAGACAAGGTGACCGGACGGCCCTCGGCGTCATAGGTCGAATCGCTCACAGTAAGCCGAGAGTCGGTCGCGAATCCGTTCCGCCGTGAGCCCAAACCCCTCGGGACTGTGGACGTGCACGTCTCTTGGTTTGCGTCGCTCCTCCTCCAGCATGGCGTGCATCGCTTCGCGCGCCGGATCATCGAGGCGCATGCCGAGATCCTGGTACACCTGGGCCATGGTTCCGAGCGGATTGCTCCGCACGTCAGCGTGCCGGACGTGCGCCACCCGACCCGCTGGCATCCGATCGACGATCTCGACGGCTCGCTCGAGCGAGGCTGGCAGATAGCTGCTCATCAGCTCGGGCCCGAGCGTCCGCGGATCGACCTGGTCGCTGAACAGCGCCCGTGTGTACGCGTACAAGCTGCACATCGAGCTGATCGTCGCCGCAGGGTCACGGTGGGTGAAGACGAATCTCGCATCGGGAAACAGCTCGAGGATGACTTCGAGGAAAACCGAGTGCGTCGGGTCTTTCAACGCGAATCGGATGCCATGGGGCCGATGGTGCTGCACCAGTCGAAGCTGCTGGCGATACTGGCCGTAGGCGATTCGCGGGTCTTGGTCTCGAAGCCATTCGACGTAGCTCGGCACGCGATACTGCACGTTGTATTGCAGCGTTCGAAAGACGTTGGTGAAGAGCGCCACGCATTCCTCGGGCTCGTGCGCACCCATGGGATGAATGGCTTCATAAGCGGGCGAGAGTCCTTCGAGCTGCGCGAGCACCCGTGTGAGTTGCTCGGGTCGGTCGTCTTTGCCTCCTCGAGGGGGAACCGGATACATGCTTTCCCAATACGGCATGGACCGCGTTTCCGGATCCTGCGCGAGCAAGCGGTGCACGAACGTCGTGCCGGTGCGCATCCACCCGATGAGAAAAATCGGAGACGGGATCGGGGTCTCGGAAATCTCAGGCGCTTCGCGCAGCGCTCGCTCGATCAAGAGATGCTGCGTCGCCATGCGAACGCAGTCCATGCGGGCAGCAATTCGGCCGGCAAAGCTGAGATCGGCCTCGTCTTGCAGCGCACGCACCAGCGCTTGGAGAGCCTCGAGGGTCTCGGGCGTGGGATCGCCCACGCCGGGATTGTCACGCTTGGCTTTGGCGAACCAGGCTTCGGCCGACGGTTTCGCGACGCCCGGAAGCCATCGACCCACTCGATTCGTCGCGCGGTACCACCAGGGTTGCACGGCCTGCGCGCTCGTGAACTGATCTGCCCTCAGGGGCTTGCTTCGGGCGGAAGGCATGTTTCGGACGCACACTACCTAGCAGGCCGGACCGACTTCGCGAACGCATTGTCCCCGAAGCCTCCGATGGGGTACAAGCCCGAGCATGCCCCCACTCAAGCTCGCAGCCTTGTGGATTCTCGCGCTCGCCATGATCGGCATCGGCGTCTTGCACTTCGTCCGGCCCAAGCCCTTCGTGCGCATCGTGCCGAAGTACCTTCCGGCGCCACTGACGCTCGTGTACGTGAGCGGGTTCTTCGAGATCCTCGGCGGCGTCGGGCTGCTGATTCCCACGACCCGCGTTTGGGCCGCTTGGGGCCTCATCGCGCTCTACGTCGCAGTCTTTCCGGCCAACGTCTACATGCTCACCGACAACGTATCGCTCGATCGGAGAAAGCCGATTCCGCGATGGGCGCTTTGGCTGCGGCTACCCTTCCAGCTCCTCTTCATCGCCTGGGCGTTTTGGTTTACGCGCTGACGAGCGGCTCTGGTGCGAGACGATCGATTCGCTTCAAGGCGCTGCGGGCGGCGTAGTAACCGCACATGCCATGCACGCCGCCGCCAGGAGGCGTCGACGCCGAGCAGATGAGCACACGAGGGTTGGGCGTGGTGTACGGGTCGAGGCGTGCGACAGGTCGGGTGAAGAGTTGGAACACGTCGGCCATCCCTCCGGTGATCGCACCACCCACGTAGTTGGGGTTGTAAAGGTGAAAGTCTTGGGCGTTCATCACGTGACGCGACAAGATCCGGTCCCGGAATCCAGGCGCAAATCGCTCGACCTGGCGCTCGATTGCCTCGGTCATGTCGGCCGTCGAGCCTCCGGGTACGTGACAATACGCATACCCGGTGTGCTTGCCCTCTGGCGCCCGAGTCGAGTCGAGCTGGCTCTGCTGGCACAGCAAGACATACGGCCGCTCCCAATGTTGCCCGCGAGCGACCGCTGCTTCACCGGCCGTGATCTCCTCGAGCGTGCCGCCCAGGTGCACCGTCGATGCTTCGAGGACGTTGGGATCGCGCCAGGGGATGGGCCCATCGAGGGCCCAGTCGAGCTTGAACGCCCCTGGTCCGTAGCGATAGCGTCCGAGGCGCCGGACGTAGCCGCGTGGCAACACCGGGCCGGCGATCGATGCGAGCTGGTCGGGGCTGGTGTCGAAGAGATAGACGCGGGCGGCGGGTAAGTCGCGCAGCGACGCCACGCGGACGCCCGTGCGCACCTCGCCTCCGAGCGTCTTCAGCAAGCTCCCGAGCGCACGCGGAATCGCTTCGGAGCCTCCTGCCGCCACCGGCCAAGGCTCGGCATGGCCGGCGATGGCAAAGATCAGTCCCAGGGCCGCGGTGAACAACCGGTGAAAAGGCAAAATGCTGTGGCCGGCGCAACCTGCGAAGAGTGCCCTTGCTCGCATTTGTTGAAACCGCCACTTGGCGTAGGCAGTCGCGGGCCACATTGCCCTCAACCCGAAACGAAGGAACATCCCCGGATGCTTCGGCATGCCGAGCGGCGCGAGCACGTCCTCGAAAAATCCGTGGGGGTCGTCGACGAACGGCAACACCAGCTTTCGATAGCTGCTCGCGTCGGCGCCGAGGCCGTCGCAAGTATCCTCGACGGAGTGCCAGAGCATGACCGCGGGCTGATCATCGAGCGGGTGCGCGACCGATGCTTTTGGCAAGATCCACCGAAGGCCGTGCTCTTCGAGGGGCAGCGAGCGAAAGAACGGCGAGAGAATGCCCGTCGTGTGCACCGCCGAGCAGACGTCGTGATGAAAGCCTGGCAAGGTGAGCTCCGCGGTCCTCGTGCCCCCTCCGATCTCATCGGCCGCCTCGAGCACCAGCACCGAGGCGCCCGCCTGGGCCAACGCAACGGCAGCGCTGAGACCGTTCGGACCGGAACCGATCACCACCGCGTCGTAGGATTCGTCCCTGACGTTCACCGCCATCGCCTGATCCAGAGCTGCTCGCCTCGATGGTCCGCAGCGTGGAAGAAGTCGCCGCCCGGAGGCCGCCCTGGCTTCTTGCACTTCGGGTCGTACACGACGAACGAAACATCACGCATTGCTTCTGCTAGCGCCGTCTCGTCTTCCGGCATGGGCTCGAATGGCTCGATGGGACGCGGCTGTCGATTGGGCACGTTCATGTCGCGCAGGCGAAAGAAGCCACGTTTGAAAGCGCCGCCGCAGCCGGCATACAACACGACGTTCGACGAGCTGCCTTTGGGCGGGTCTTCCGGCAACGCGCCGTAGTAAAAGCCGCCTGCGGTCGAGCGTCTGCGGATGGCGTTGTAGACGAACTCGTTGAAACGAAGCTCCCCGGCGATGGTGTCGCGGCCGTCCGAGCCCTTGCTTTTGGACCAGACGACGTAGTCGATGCCCATGTCCTCGTAAAGCGCATGCACTTCTTGCGGAGAATCGAGCAGACCGTAGCGGATACGGCTCTGGAAACCCGTCTGGTCGACGACGACTTGGGCTCTGTACCCGAGACGGGGTTGATAGCCATGCAGGAGAATCGTCGAACCGGGCGGCAGCTTGTCGCCGATGGTTTGCTGCGGATCGAATACCCGTTCGCGCAGGCGCCAGTTGCCTTTGAAACCGCTTTCCACGAGACGCGCCGTGTGAATCAACGGCAAATCACGGAGCATCGCATGCGAACGAAAGAAAAAAGCGTCCCCGCCCCAAATGACTTGCAAGGCGACGAGCGCGAGAATGGGAAGACGCGCAAGCCATCCCGTCCGCCAGGCCAATACCAGCGCAGCCACCACGACACTGGCCATCCAAGGGATGAGCGCCTGCAAATAACGCTCGACGTGCGTCAGATAGTACCACGTGAACACGCCTAGCTGAGCTGCCAGCGCCAGGGCCCACGTTCTCTTCGCGCCTCGCACGAACGGAAGCCAGGCCAAGCTCAACGTGAACAGGGAGCCGAAGTACGGCCAGTTCCCGTGGAACCTCCCCTTGGTGAACGAACGAAAGGAGAAATTGAATCCGGCCTTCAGCGTTTCTTCGAGCTGCGCGAAGAACCCGCCTTCGGGTCGTCTAACCAGATAGGACCAGGCGTTCTCGACCACCCAGGGCATGTCTTCGTTCCAGGGCCGCGGCGTGAGGTGCTTGTGAAGGGCCGGAAAGAGGGGATCGCCGTACCAGAGCCAGTTCTTGGCCCAATGCGGAGCCGTCAGGACGAGCGACGCCGCCGCGGCCACGCCGAGGCCCACCATCCAAGTGGAATCGCCGCGACGCGTGAACCCCAAGTACACGGCGCGCCCCAAGATGAAAAGCGCGGGCCCCGTGATCAGCGACGCCGCCTGATACTTGGTGAGAAGCGCGCCGGCCGCGCCCACGGTCAGCAGCAGCATGTTGCGCCAGTCCAGTCGCTCCCACGCCCCCGTCAGCGCGAGGAAGATGGGCACCGCCCAAAATGCCGCCACGTGATCGTTTCCGGAATGAAGGCTCGCGTCGTAAATGAACACCGACGGAAAGAGAAACAGCGCCACCCACGCGACGGCGGCATTGGTATCGGGTAGCAGCCAACGCACGAGCACGGGAATGCCGGCGAGCGTGACCAGGAACAGCGCCAGCTCCTGATGGGCCGCCACCATCGTGATGTCGAACAGGTCGAGACCGGGCAGCAGAAATGCCCACGAGTAGAGGACGGCCGCCATGTTTGGAAGCGCCTCGACGAACCAGCCCTCGGGGGTACGCAGGATGGCACCATCCGCGGCCCAGCCCTGGCCGAGACCGAGGTGGTACCATTGCGCGTCGAAGTTGGCGTTGTTGGGGGTGAGGATGCTCAGATACAGCCCCACGAGGCATGCTGCGCCGTAGAGGACGATCGGGACCTGCCACCAGGCCGCGCCGGTGAATCGTACGCCTCGCGACGATGGACGGCTTCGCCACAGCTCCCGCAGGGATTCACGCGACCCGAGCAGTCCGGCCCCCAGCATGACGACCGGAAGCGCAATCGACCAGACGGGTCCGAAGAGACCGACGATTCCCCCGAGAAACTGAAGCAAGTAGAAGGCCAGGACGCCGACCGACGAGGCCTGAATGAGCCGAGGCGCCATCGGCAGCTCGGGCAGAAGCCTTTGCACGATGGCCAAGCCTGCGGACACGCACGACAGCAGCCAGAACGAGGCAAGGAGCGCCGCCGTGGCGTACTTCCAGAAAAGCCAGCGCTGAATCGGATAGTGATGGTGCAGCACCATCGCGAACAGAACCAAGGCGCCCAGTGCCACGATGGCGACCAGCAGACTTCGTATGGTCTGCGGCCCTGGGGTCGAGCTTCGAGCGCCCGCGCGCGGCGCCCCATCGTTGGGGTTGGACGATTCGGTCATGAACAGGCGGGTCGAGGCGGGCAGGTGTATAGTCCAGTTCCTCTTCGATGGCGAGTCGCTCTGATCTCCTGCGTCTGCTCATCCGCGTGGTCGGCCCGATCTTGCTCGTCGTGGTCATCTGGAATCTGGACGACAAGACGGCACTGTGGCGCACCATCGAAAGCGCGAGCTGGCTTCATCTCCTGGTCGCCATCGCCGCCAATCTTCCGATCGTGCATCTCAAGGTAGTGCGATGGCGGAATCTCCTCGCTGCGCGAGGCTACCAGTATGGCCTCGGACGGGCCTACGTCGCCGTGCTTTCTTCCCTCTACCTCGGAATGGTCACGCCGGGACGCGTGGGAGACGCGCTCCGTGTTCAGTATGCAAAGCACGACCTCGGCGCTCCCTATCCGGAGGGGCTGGCGACCACGCTCATGGATCGATTCTGCGACCTGTACGTGCTCGGCGCGGTGGTCGCATTGGGAGCCGTTCATTTTGCGGCCGCCTTGAGCACCGACTTGGCTTACGCGACCTGGGGGGCGGTCGCCGTGGCTCTGTTGGCCCCTTCCCTGTTTCTTCTGAGGGGTCCGGCGGAGCTTTTGATGTACCGGCTTCGGAGGCTGACCGCGAAATGGCATGCCAGCATCGACGCGTTGCTCAAAGGGTTGCGCGCGCTGGTCGGAAAGACGCTCGTCCTCGCCATCATGCTCACGGTTGCTTCTTTCGCGGTGAACTACGCGCAGGGTTGGTTGGTGGCGGTCGCGCTCGGCATCGAGCTCAGCTACGTCGATGTCGCTGCCCTCCTCGCCACCACGAGCCTTCTCGGATTGATGCCCATTTCGATATCCGGCGTCGGAATCCGCGAGCTCTTTCTCGCCCTCGTGTTTCCGGCACTGGGGCTTCTCGCTGCCCAAGGGGTCGCGTTCGGGCTCCTGGTGTTCGTCTGCAATCACTTGGCGATCGTCTTGTCGGGGTTCGTGGCGTGGCAGCTAGCGCCACCCCCGGTCGACGGGGTGAAGACGGCTCCCGCCTGAGCACCTCCGAGTCCGCGCAGCTCAGGCAGGTAGGACGTACTCGGCGACCCAGTAGATCGCGAGAGGTCCGGGCAACGGAATGTACGAGCGGGAACGCCGCGAAAAGCCAGCGTCTCGAATCGAGCTGTCGATCGATCGGGCATCGTCGTGGTGGTAGTGCCCCTCGAATCCGGCCATGCGCCGGCCCATCCGGTAGAGCAGATTCTCGGTCGGGAGGCTGACCAGCAGCACGCCATCGGGGGCAAGCCACGCCTTGAAGAGCTCGAGTGATTCCCCGAGCGGGTCGACGTGCTCCAGCACCTCTGCGGCAATGATCACGTCGACCGTGCCCGGCGCGATCTCTTCGCGCGCTTGCTCCGGCGTCTTGAGATCGACGTCGAGATCGTGCTCGGCAGCGAGCAGACGGGCGGAGTCCAGTACGACGTCCACCCCGATCAAGCGATGCGCCCAGCGAAGCGCTTCTTCGAAGAGAACGCCGGTGCCGCACCCGAAATCGACGACGGTCGCTTCGCCATGCTTGGATTCACCGAGCTTCTCGAGCCGCTTCGCCACGACCTCCACGCGCCGCCAAGCCATCCAGCGCATCAGTGGATTTGGGTGCAGGTAGCTCGGAATCGCCATCTCGTCGCGATCGTCGTCGGTGAGCCCTCGGGCCATGCGCGCCAGCAGTGCGTCGGGAATGCGCTTCATCGGTTGCCGTCGTTCGACTGGGCTCTTTCGGAGCCTTCGAGGTGCTTGCGGATGAGATAGAGCTGGCGTTCTTGAAGCTGCCGCTGACGCGCGATCATCAGCGCAACTTGGCCCACCCAAAAGGTCATGAAGGCGATGCTGAAAAGAAATGCGGCAACGAAACCTGCCCAGATGTGGGGAGAAAATTGACCTGACGTGATGCGATGCCAAACGAAGAAGACGGTCAGACCCCCCGCAACCAGCGTGAGGCTCGCCGTCACTGCATTGAACACCGACGCAGGCGTGTAATCGCGAACACAACTGTAAATGATGCCGGAGGTGCGATATGCGTAGCGAAACAGATTCGACGCGATGCGGGACTCGCCCTTCTCACGTACGCCCCGGACGGCGAGCGGCACTTCGACGATTCGAAGATTACGCTGAGCGAGCAAGATGAACGACTCCTGCGTGTAGGTGAAGTCGCCGGAAAGCACGAGCTGCAGCATGGTATCGCGAGTGTAGGCGCGAAAGCCGCAACTCACGTCGGCAAACGATTGCTTGCAGATCCAGCTCACGATCTTCGACATGCCCCAGTTGCCAAA
>DATIUW010000212.1:0-10813 GCA_035466435.1 Polyangiales bacterium
AACACCGCGAGCATGATGACCAGCCCGGAAATGATGACCGGAGAAAACGGCAGCTTTCCGGTGAGCGTGTTCGCTACGACGATGGAGATCAGGATCCCCGCCGCTGCGGGAATGGGCAGGCCCTGCGTGTATTTCCCCGGCTTTCGAGGCTGGCCGTCGTCGGCCGTCGACACCACGTTGAACCGAGCGAGGCGGATGGCTCCACACGCGACGTAGATGAAGCCGATCAGCATTCCGCCGGTACCGAGCTCGACCAACGACCAGTAGTAGACGAGGATTGCGGGCGCCACGCCGAAGGAAATGACGTCGGCGAGTGAGTCGAGCTGGACTCCGATCGCCGTCTGGGTTTTGGTGAGCCGCGCGACCCGGCCGTCGATGCCGTCGAAGAAGAGCGCAAAGATGATCAGAAGCGCCGCCCGGTAGAAATCGTCGTTCGTCGAACGGTCGGACAGGATCAGAATCGCATAGTAGCCGCACAACACACTCGAGAGTGTGAAGAGATTGGGAAGGATGAAGAGGCTCTTCCTGAGGTCCACTTTCACGCCGGGCTCAACTTCTGTACCGAATCCGAAACCGTAGGCTACGGGACTGAGATTTTGCTGTCCACTGAGCGTTGGGTTTCACGGCGGTGCCGTCCTAGAAAGGGCAGCGTGCATCGCGCCGAGCGCAAGATTGCGGAGCCGAAGCTCGCCGCTTGCCGCATGGAGGCGCCCGAGCGACTTCGAAGCTCGATCGGGCCGACCCGCCAGTAGATCCATCAGCGCGGCAGCCTCCTGCGCACCAAAGCCACCCGCATCTCGGAACGCGACCAAGGCCTCCTCGCGGTCGACGAGTGGCTTGCCCCAACCGTGAAGCGCAAGCCATCCCCAATACGCCTGCAGCTCGACATCAGACATCCCCTCGACGAAATCGCGCCGGTGGATCGAATTCCACCGGGCCTTGTAGAGCGCCCGCACGCTCAGCTCCGGCGCAACGAGCTCGCCGCGGTAGATCAATCCGTACTCCTTCAGCACCTGCGGAAACCCACCGAGGACCCCCACCTCGTAGTCATCCTCGGGCTCATTCGTGCCGTCGCCCAGCACACGCATGAGCTCTTCCACTGCTTCGGCCCTCATCGCTTCGAATGCGACCGGTCCGTGCTTTGCGAGCAAAGCCTGGATCGCTCCATGAAGGGCTGCCTGACGGCGATCGTATTCGGTGACCGTGTATGGAGGATTGGCCTCCGACCTTCCGTGGTCGAGGAACAAGGACCGAAGCAACTCGGCTTCCTCGGACTCGGGCGTCTCCCGTGCAAGCGCCCGGTCGAGCCGGATGGCGTTTGCGGCGGCGCTGCGGTCGAGAACGAGGCTCGGCATCTCCCACGGATCGACCGGTTGCGGGAGGGCCAACAACGCGCCCGCGAAGCTCGCCGCCACGACCCAGGAAATCAGCTTGAGCCCGGATTCGGTCACGCGAACGGCACGATACCACGGCTCCCGTGGTTGACGCCGTTTCCTTGCTGCTACCATGAGCCGTCGGATGCAGGTACGCGTTCACTACTATGCCGCTGCCCGGGAGCTCGCGGGATGCGAGAGCTCGACCTTCGACCTCGACGGTGACAGCGTCGAGCAAGCGGCGCTTCGTCGCGCAGTGACCGAGCGATTTCCCTCACTGGCCGGCTTTTTGGAGCGAATGCGGCTCGCCGTAAACGGAGAGTTCGTGACCGAATCCGAGGTCATTCGGAACGGGGACCGGGTCGACGTGCTGCCTCCTGTCGCTGGTGGCTCTTCGGTGCTGCTCTGCAAGGTCAGCGACGAGGAGATTTCCCTCGACGAGGTCCGCAAGGCCGTCGAGCATCCTGCGGCGGGCGGTATCTGCATTTTTCACGGGGTGGTGAGGGACCACGCCGACGGCAAAGAAGTTGCACGCCTCGACTACGAGGCACACGAGAGCCTGGCCGAAAAGGAAATGAGACGCGTCCTCGAATCGGTCGCGTTCGAGCACCCGGGTGTGCGTCTCGCTGCCGTCCATCGGGTGGGCAGCCTACGAATCGGTGACGTTGCGGTTTGCGTCGCGGCCAGCGCGCCCCACCGTAAGGAGGCTTTCGCAGCATGCCGCGAGGCGATCGACCGCGTCAAAGAGACCGTTCCCATTTGGAAGAAAGAGTGGGGGCCCGATGGGGAGGCCCATTGGGTCAATCTCGACGGCTAGGCCTGGGCCAGACCACGAACGTCGGCGAGCACGCTGCCCTCCAACACTCCCACACACGTCAGGTACGCATCCTTCGGGTCGAGGTAGCGCCGCACCAAGCTCCGTATGTCTTCCGGCGTGACCCGCGCCACCTGTTCGGCCACTACGCCGACGCGTTCTGGAAGGCCGAACAATGCGCTGGTTCCGACGAAGTCCACCGCGTGCTCGGTATCGTCACGTACCGTGCGCAGGGCCCACAAATAACGCTTCTTCGCTTTGTCGACCTCCTCCTCGGTAGGTGGCTCGCGCCGGATTTCGTCGATCAGCTCGAGCATGGTTTCGACGAGCTTGGGTGTCTTTCGGTGCTCGACCGAGGCTCCGAAGTCGAATACCCCGCACTCCTCGAACGAGTCGTTGCCAGCAAAGGCTTCGTAGGCGAGGCCTCGCTCCTCGCAGATTCGCTGGTGCACGCGAGTGCTCAATCCGTCATCCAACACACGGGCCAGCAAGACCAGAACGGGAGATTCGGGGCTCGCGAGGCCCGGCGTGTGAAACGAGAGGCGAACGTCGGTCTGGCTCCCATGGTCGTGTACGTACGCGAATCGATCCGACGGTCTTTCCGTCGGAGCCCGGTCCGGCTCGATCGGCGTGCCCCTCGGTAATCCGCCGAAGCTCGATCGCACGGCATCCCCGATTTCGCTCGGATCGAACGCACCCGCCAAGCAGATCACCGAATTGAGAGCGGTGTAGTGCCGCGCGTGATGGTTGCGTAGGTCACGCGTTGCAAATCGAGTCAGATTGCTCAAAGGCCCAGGAATGGAAAAACCGAGCGGATGATCGGGGTAGAGCAGCAGGCGTGACACGTTGTCGATGTCGATCTGTTCACCATCCTCGTTCAAGTCCTCGAGGATCTCCTCTCGAATGATTTGCTTCTCGGTTTTGAGGTCGGTTAGCAGGGGCCGGCCGAGCACTTCTGCGAGCAGCTCGATGCCCTGCACCATGTTCTCCGGCGGCAAGGTGAGCTCGTAGCTGGTGAAGTCGACGTGCGTGGCCGCGTCGAGCGTTCCCCCGAGCCTTTCGATCGCCAAGGTGAGGTCGTGCGAGGCTCGGTGCGACTCGGAGCCTCGGTACAACATGTGCTCGAGAAAGTGACTCAAGCCGTTGGTCTGGTCGGTCTCGTAGCGAGACCCGACCCTCACGAAGAACGAGACCGTGGTGGATTGCAGATGAGGCAGTGGAATGAGGCGCACGCGAAGCCCGTTGCCGAGCACGAACGACTCGGCGGAGAGCTCCGGAAGGCTCATTCCTCTAACTACGCTCATCCGCGGTCGTGAGTGGTTTCACCCGGAGGGCGTCTTGCTCCGTCGCCTTCGCGCGGAGCTGCTGAATGTAGAGGTCGACGGTCTCTTTCTTCTTCAACGTCTCTAGGACCTCACGGGTGGCCTGCCGAACGGACTCCGTGAAGCCCTCTTCATCGGGACGCTGACGATCGAGCAGCCGGAAGATCACCCATTCACGTCCGAGCTTGATGGGTTCGTCTGGAAAGGCTTGCCCTTCGGGCACCGCAAACACGGCTTCCAACAGTCCTGCGGTCGACAAGCCTGGCACCGGCGTGTCGGCGCGTCCGAACTCCGTGGTCTCCTCGAGGCTCGGGGTCAAAGCGGACTCGCCTCGCGCTCGTGCAGCAGCCGACAATCGTTCATCGATCGAATCGTCGTCCTCGCTCGCTTTCCAAGCCTCGAGCGTGTCGGCGGCCGCTTTCCTCGCGCGTGCCTCCAGCCAGTCCGCGCGGTACAGCTCCTCCGCCAGCTCGCGCTTGGCTTCCTCCACCGGAACGTCTCCTTCGCGAATCCCCAACAGCTCGATCACGTGAAACCCGTAGGGTGTTTCGACGACTTCGGAGATCTCGCCCACCTCGAGCGAAAAGAGCGCCTCGTCGAAGGCCTCCGGCATCGTGCCCTTTGCGAGGAATCCGATGTCGCCGCCATTTTTTGCGGTGATTTGGTCACCGCTGTACTTCCGCGCCAGAGCGGCGAAGTCCTCGCCTTTGGCGGCTCGCGCCCTCAGCTCCTCCGCTTGCTTCTTGGCTTCGGCTTTCTGCTCCTCGGTCGCGTAGGTCCCGGCCTTGATCAGGATGTGTCGGGCGCGCGCTCGTTTGTCGAGGTTCGTGTACCGATGCTTGTTGGCTTCGTACTCGGTCGCGAGCCGCTCCTCGTTGTCCGCCATCCATGCATCGAGTGCTGCCTCGGACGTCGCAGGCTTTTCCGGCGTGTAGTACGCGGGCGCAAAGCGCACGTACTTGATCTTGGCGGTATCGTTCTCTCGTACGTAATCGTCCCAGACTTCCGCCTCGCTGACCGTGACCGATGACGCCACTAGGTCTCTCATCTTGGAAGCGAGATACTCGTCCACCTGAGACTCGGCGAACTCCCCCACGCTTCGACGCAGCCCGTTTTCGATGTAACGCTCTGCGAGCTCTTTGTTGAACGCACCGTCCTTGTCGGTGAAGGAGACGGGGATTTCACCCTGCGGAAGCATGGGAGGTGCCCCCACACCGAGCGACAGCAAGATCACCCCATCCTTGACGAACTTCCGCATGACTTCTTCGGGGCTCACGGAGAAGCCCACCTCGCGAGCCTCGCGGGCCAGCAGGGTACGGTCGATGAGACCGTCGAGGACGAGCTCGGGCAACCGCAGGGACTGCTGCGTTTCCTCGGGAAGCCTGCCGAAGTTGCCTACGGCGTACGCGGCCTCGAAGTCGCCTCGGCTCAGCGTTCGATCGTAGACGCGTGCGAGATACGAGCCGCCGCCTGCGGTGCATCCTTCGGCCTGGCCGCCTCCGAACTGGAGCGCGAACACCGCGGAGAGCAGGACCACCAATAGAACGAGAAAGAACCCTTTGAGCTTATCCAACATGACCGATCGTGTGTTAAAGAGGCCGAACCATAGAGGAGAGGTCGGCAAGCGGCAAACGGCTCCCCGCCCGGGCGGCCGGTTGGCGGGATCGGTAAGGGATTCTACACTCCGTCGGTCTCCGTCGCGTGGGGTAACAGGGAGGGAACGTGACCCAAGGCTCGAGCCTGCCGCCGTTGAAGAAGAGGGACGGCAAATACGGCCTCATTGCATTGCTCTTCGTGCTCGGGGCGCTCGGTCTGTGGTTCTTTTGGACCCCCGATGAGCCCGAAGCTCCAGATGAAATCGCGCAGCCGGAGCCGGAACCGACGCCTGCGCCGCGTGAGCAGTTTGCAGCCGAGCTCGAGATTCCCGATGACCTGGTCGAGAACACGGGCGGAGGCGGTGAGGCGGAAGAGGAGCAGAGCGCGAAACCGACTGGGGCTGGTTGGACGCCGCCCGAAGAGTGGGAATGCCTGGGCACGCTGCAAGCCTCCCAGATCCGCAACGTGATCAACGGGCAGCCGCGCAAGCAGGTTCAAACCTGTTACGAGCGCCGCCTGAAAGACAACAATCTGCTGCAGGGCAGTATGAAGGTGCTGCTCACGATCGGCGCGAACGGAAACGTGCGGGCAGTGTCCATCGAAGGATCTCTCGACGACCCCCAGGTCTACTCCTGCGTGAAGCGCGTCGCGAAGACTTGGAAGTTCCCGAAGCCGCAAGGCGGCTGCGTGCGCACCGAGGTGCCGTTCCAAATGACGCCCAAGCTCTGAGGGTCTAGGCGTTGGCGAATCGCAAGGCGTCCGCGACGTCGGCCGGGCTCCCTATGAAGACTGGAGTCCGTTGGTGGAGCTCTTTCGGTTGGATCGTGAGAATCCTGTTCTTGCCGTCGGATGCGGCGCCGCCGGCTGCTTCGACCAGGAACGCCATCGGAGACGCCTCGTAGAGCAGGCGCAGCTTGCCCTTCTTGTTCTTGACGTCGGGCGGGTACACGAAGATACCCCCGCGTAGCAGCGTGCGATGTAGATCGGCCACCATCGCGCCGATGTAGCGCAGCCTGTAGGCTTTCCTTTCGGCCGTGGGAGTCTTGATCCAGTCGACCCACTTCTGAATGCGTTCGTCCCAGTTGTGGTAGTTGCCTTCGTTGATCGAGTAGATGTCCCCGCGCTCGGGAATGCGAATGTTCGGATGGGACAGAAAGAACTCGCCGACGCCCGGATCGTAGGTGAACCCATCGACTTGCTTGCCGGTCGAGTACACCAGCATGTTCGACGAACCGTAGACGATGTATCCGGCTGCGACGATGTCGGAGCCCGGCTGCAGAAGGTCCTTCAGCGTTCCGGGCTCTCCGTCGGGCGTCACGCGGCGATGAATCGAAAAGATCGTCCCGATCGACGCGTTGATGTCGATGTTGCCGGAGCCGTCGAGCGGATCGAATTGCATCACGTACTTGCCCTGCGGGTATTGCGGCGGAATGGAGATCGGCTCCTCGACTTCTTCGCTTCCCATGACGCACACGTGGCCCCCCGCCTCGACGGTGCTCACGATCGTTCGGTTGGCGAACTCGTCGAGCTTTTGCACCTGCTCGCCTTGTACGTTCGTCGTACCGGTACGGCCCAGGATGCCGGAGAGTCCCGCTTTGCTGACCCGGCTGCCTATGATTTTCGCCGCCAGTGTGATCTGCTGAAAAAGCCCGGTGAAATCCCCGGTCGCATCCGGCATGCTTCGCTGGCGGTCCAGCAGGTGCCGTTCCAGCGTGGTACCGATGGGGCTTTCCTTGACCGGACCGACCGAGAGTGAGCGGCTCATCGCGAGGGGCATACCAGAGGGCATCCCCACGCGCTAGGTGTCCCCAAATCGGGATACCACACCACGGCTTCTGTGCTGTAAACTTCCAATACTGGGGTACGGGTGACGAACTTTCGCACTTGGTTGGAGAGCGTACAGAAAAACCGCTCGGGCATTCCGCGTGTCCGGGGCGTGGATGGTCTGCCAGGGGTGCTCGTCCAGGGTGAGCTGAGCGTCGTGTACCAGCCGATCGTGGCACTCGGCACCATGGAGCCGTTTGCCTACGAAGCGCTGGTCCGAAGCAACTCGCCCCACTGGCTCAATCCACCGAGGCTCTTCGACGAGGCGATCCGCTCGCGATGCGTCGGCGCGCTCGGCCGAGCCATTCGCGAGATTGCGACCAGCCAGTTGACCGAGGTGCCGCTTTTTTTGAACGTTCACCCCAACGAGTTCGACGAATCGTGGCTCGTCCAACCCGATGATCCCATCTTCACGCACGACCAACCGATCTATCTCGAGGTCACCGAGTCCGTTCCGCTCACGCACTTCGCGTACTGCCACAGCGTGCTTCGCGAGATCCGGGGCAAAGGGGTTTCGCTCGCCGTCGACGATTTGGGCGCAGGCTACTCGAATCTGAAGTACATCGTCGATCTGAAGCCGGAGATCGTGAAGCTCGACCGCACGCTGATCGCGGATCTTGCAGAGGACCGTCGCGCACAAATCCTGGTTCGCCACATCGTACGGCTTTGTGACGAGCTCGGCGCCCGCGTGGTCGCAGAGGGAATCGAGCAAGAGACCGAGATGAAAGTCGTCATCGATTGCGGCGCGCACTACGGCCAGGGTTACTACTTCGCTCGTCCGGCGTATCCGGCGCCCGGCGTGAGCTCGACGCCGCGGGTCGCGATCAAACGAGGCGCCTGAAATCGGGCTTCAGAACGAAACCGACTCGTAGCTCACGTCTCCGCCTTCACTGCCCTGCACCTCGAGGATGGCGGTCACGCGCTGTCCTTCCGGGCGCCGTTGCACGGCGACGACCAAGTCGACGGCGCTGCCCACGAGTTGCGCCAGACACGCGCGATCCGCGCCGCCGCAGCCTGCGGCTAGCAAGATCCCTTCAATCGCATCCTTGGAGCTCCAGCAACGCAAACCGAGCAAGTGTCCCGGCTCCCGTCCGACGACCGCCGCCAATGCGGTCATGATGTCGGCGCCGCCCAGATCACTGATGACCAAACGCTCGCATTGCAGCCGGGTCCCGTGTTCGATCGCTTCGGACAACGAGATGCCGGCCTCGGCTGAAGTGAGCGAGACGACGCGCTCGCGATCGATGTCCAAATCGGGAACTGCCTCGATTGCAACTGCATTTTCGGTTTCTGGGAGCTCGTGCACCAACGCCGACATCACCTCGCTGACACCCGATCCATGCGGGCCCACGACCACGATGTTGCGGCACTCCGCGACGGCCTTCGTCAGGTGGGTGACGGCGTCGTTGCTCATCCATCCATCTTCGGCGAGATCCGAAAGTGACTTTGCCTTGCCCATGCGCAGCTCGATGACCGGCCCATGCATGACCAGCGGCGATTGTAGGATCGTCAGCTTCGGACCGAACGCGAGGCGCCCATGAAGAACCGTTTGCGCTCGCAGTGTTTGTCCACTTTGCGCGGCGAGACGTCGCGCGATCCGTTGGAGCGCTGCCATCGAGGAGAACTTCAGTGAAGTGGCAGCAAGCCCTTCGCCTCGATCGACGAATACGTGCTCGGCCCCGTGAACGACCACGGTTCGGACCGACTCGTCCGAGAGCACGTCGTCGAGCGCGCCAAGCCCCATCGCTTCGTGCAGAGCGACATGTGCGATGTGTCTCATGTCGGCATCCGGATTCACCGCGCCCTCGGTTTGCATCTGCAAGAACGTCTCTGCGATAGCGGCGCGCATGGCCGACCAGCGCTCTTGGTTCTTCATTGCGGCGGCGTCGGTATTTTCGATGTCGATGCGCTCCGCCAGGCGCGCCAGCAAGGCTCGAAGCGGATCGCCGACGGGAATCGCGGTTTCGGTCTTTGCAGGGGGAGGCGCTTTTCCGGTCTCACGCCGCTCGATACGCGGCGGCAGACTGGTTGCCCGCGCATCCTCGGACCTCGGCGGGGCTCCCAACGAGGCCGCTCGTCGCACGTCCACCGGTTGCCTCACCGGTCTCGAGCTCGCGGCTGGCATGGGCTGCTGCCGGGGGAGCGCCGGCGGCTCCGAGACCCGCGGAACCGAGCTCGGTCGTTCGGTCCCGTCGTTGGCGGGCTCGACCGTCAGGATGAAGTCAGCGATGTAAATCTTGTCTCCCTGCTTGAGCGGATAGGGGGAGGTGATCTTCCGGCCGTTCACCCAGGTCCCATTCGTGCTGTTCAGGTCGACGACGATCGCTTGGTTGTCCTTCAGGGTGAGCTTGGCGTGCTGCTTCGACACGTTGCGTTTCGCGAGCACGATGTCGTTGCCCTGGACGCGGCCCACCGTCAGCTCCGGCTTCGAAAAATCGAGCCTCCTCCGCACGCCCCCCTCATCGGTGATCACCACCGCGTACATAACCGTCAGGACCATTCAAAGGGGGGCCAGGCGCCACGTCAAGAGACTGCCGAGCCTCGCCCCGCCGGCTGAGGTGGCGGTGCAGCGGCCCATTTCGGGGCATTCGCGCTCAAATATATGAAATTAATAGATTTTGTAGGCTGTAGGAGATGGCGTCTGTCCGAATTCGGCTAGCAACGACGGGTGTAGTGACGGAATCCGTACCACCCAACGGGTCAACTGCGGTAGCTTAGGCTGTATGCCGGGAGGGTTCCTGATCGTCGAGGACGAGCCGACGTTGGCTCGTACCCTCGCTCGCACTTTTGGGCGGCACGGACCGGTCGAGGTGGTCCACAGCATGGCCGCCGCGCGCGACAGGCTGGAGGCGCAGCCGGAATGGTTGGGCGTGGTCTTGGATCTGATTTTGCCCGATGGATACGGGCTCGATCTGCTCTCCGAGATTCGCGAGCGTCATGGCGGGTTGCCCGTGTTGGTGCTGACAGGCGAGCTCAATCGCGATGTGGTCAACAAGGTGCAAACGCTGCGCGGCGAATACGTCTGTAAACCGGCTTCCGCAGAAAACCTCAATCCTTTCATCCAGGGGGCGCTGGCCCAGGCGCGTGTCGACGACGCGGCGATCGGGCAACGCATCGAGCACCTCGCGCGCCAGCTCAAGCTGACCCGTCGCGAGACCGAGTTGCTGACCCTTTCCGTCGATGGGCTCTCGCGCAAAGAGCTTGCGGATGCACTCGGGGTGGCGGAGAACACGGTGAAAGCGCAGATTCGTTCTTTGCTCAAAAAGAGTGGTGCGCGAAGCCTTGCCACGTTGGCACAAAAGGTCATCAAGGGCGCGACGAGGGACACGATCCCCCCCGGAGAGCCGGCGAACGCTATCGAGTGAGGGCTGCCTCGAGCCGGGAAAGATCTTTTTCCACGACGGCCCTGCTCTGCACAGGCACCTTGGCGGCGCGACCTCCGACGAAGATGGCCACCCGCTCGGGCAATGCGTTTTCGATTTCCACGATCTGCCGTTCGCACTCCGTGGGCTTCAGATTCGTGATGGAAAGCAAGAGCAGCTCCGCCTGCGTGCTGGTGACCGCGTAGGCGATTTCTTCGGCGGGGAGATCCGGTCCGAGGTAGAGCACGCTCCACCCGTGCATCGCCGCGAGCATCGCGGCCATCAGTGCGCCAAGCTCGTGATCCTCTCGTGCCGGTGTGGCGACGACCACGCGGCGCCGTGCGTCTTGCGCGGGATAGAGCCGCATCAAGGCAAAGAGCAGCCCTCGCGCCACGCTCGAGCAGGCATGCTCGTGCGCGATGCGCAGCTCGCCCTTTTCCCAGCGATCCCCGACTTCGGTAAGGACCGGGGCGAGGACTTCCTTCAAGAACTCCGTAGGCTCGGTGCTCAAGGCCGCGCGCG
>DATIUW010000213.1:0-1786 GCA_035466435.1 Polyangiales bacterium
CAGGAGGGGTGACCGGGGCTTGACGCGTCCGGCCGTCCGCATAGGCTCCTGCCATGTTCCGGCATTTCGCCATTCGTGACGTGCTGATCCTCGGAGCCACCGTCGGTCTTTGGTGGCTGGCACTTGTCGTCCCGCCGGGAACGACGCTGGCCTCGATGCTTTCGATCGGCGCCGGCGTGGGGGCAGCCGTTTGCGCATACAATTTGCACGAATGGGGACACCTTCTCGGCGCGCATCTCACCGACAGCGTCTTCGTGCCCGCACGACGTGTGATTTCGCCGTTCCTCTTCAGCTACGACGCCGAGCGCAATACGCGGGGTCAGTTCTTGGTCATGTCGCTGGCTGGATTCGCGGCGACCGCGCTGTTCGTGATGGCATTTTGGCTTTGGATGCCGCAGGACCAACTCGCAGGACGCATCGCGTGGCGTGGCGCACTCGTATTGGCCGCGCTCACCGTCGTGATCGAGCTCCCGATTTTCTTTCGCGCCCTACTCGGCAAGACGGTGCCGCGTACCGGCATGTTCGACGGCCCCACCGTGGGAGGCCGTGATCGATGAGCCTGCCGATTCATGCCTTCGTGACGGGCGGGACCGGGTTGATCGGGCGCGCGGTGGTGCAGCGGCTGCTCGAGCGGGGCGTCAACGTCACCTTGCTCCTCCGAAGCGGAGCGGAATCCCGTCGAAAGTCCGAGCTCGATTCGCTCGCATCGCTCACCGGAGGCCAACACGGCACGCTGCGTCACGTATCAGGCGACCTCGAGACGCCGGGCTTGGGTCTCGGCGAGGACGGCTTGGCGGCGTTGTCCGAGGCGGGGCACTGCTTTCACTTCGCGGCGCTCTACGACATCGAGGCTGACCCGCAGGCCATCGAACGAGTCAACGTCGAAGGCACGCGAAACCTGCTATCGGCGCTTCGCAAGGCAGGGTTCAGCGGGCGCCTCCACCACGTGAGCTCGATCGCGGTCGCGGGGAACCATGCGGGGACGTTCACCGAGTCGATGCTCGACGAGGGGCAGCAGCTTCCGCACGTCTACCATCGCAGCAAGATGGCGTCCGAGAAGCTCGTCCGCGAGTCGGGGCTCGATCATCGCATCTACCGGCCGAGCTCGGTCGTCGGCGACTCCGAGACCGGTGCGATCGATCGCATCGACGGCGTCTATTATGGCTTCGGCGCGATTCAGAAGCTGGCGCATGCGCTTCCGCGGTGGCTTCGGATTCCGGTTCCGCGCGTTCGGGGCGCATTCAATCTGGTGCCGGTCGACTACGTGGCAGACGCCATGCTGCACATCGCCTTCAGCGACACCGGCGCACGGGTGTTTCATCTGGTGGACCCCAAGCCGCCTTCGCTTCTCAAGATGACCAACATGTTCTTGGCCGCCGCCAAAGGGCCGCGCCTCGGCCCGGCCCTCGACCTGCTCCAGATACCGGGCATCAAGAACGCCGGTGCGCTCGCTTCGATGCTGCCGAGCTTCCGGGAGCTTCGCGATGCGCTGCTCGGTGACCTCGGCCTCCCCGCGGACAGCCTCGGCGCCATGAACACCAAGGTGCGTTTCGAGGACAGCAACACGCAGGCTGCCCTCGAAGGCTCGGACATTCGCTGCCCACGGCTCGAGAGCTACGCGAAGACGCTCTTCCGCTACTACGAAGACCACCTCGACCCGATGGCGCAACGCCCCTTGCGATATCGGCGCGCCTTGTCGGGCAAAGTGGTTTTGGTGACAGGCGCGTCACGCGGAATCGGGCTCGTGGTGGCCAAGATGGCCGCGGATGCGGGGGCCAAGGTGTTG
>DATIUW010000214.1:0-14066 GCA_035466435.1 Polyangiales bacterium
CATGAGGTGGAGCGGACGTGCGAAGTGCCAATCGGCATGCATGCAACCAACTCCGATTGGCGCGCCGCCCGAGGGGCGGCTTGCGTGACCCAAGCCCACAAGTGCACCGGGTCACCTATGCAAGCCGTCGCGTTCCGTGGAACCCCGTGTCGCGTTTTTGTGAGCCCGGTCCTTACCCCGTCGCGACCCGTTCTCCGGGGACTTGGTCGCCGACACGCTCGTGTCGCGTTTTTCCGAGCCCGTACTTCGCCCATCACCGCCCTTGTAGCCAGTACCTCCCGTCGGACGATCCCACCTTGCATGGATAATCGTAGAGCTCGCTCAGCAGCTCGTCGGTGAGCACTGCGTCGAGGGGTCCTGCGGCGAGGGTGCGGCCGCTCTTGAGCAGCAAGCCGTGTGTGCCGTGAGTCGGGATCTCTTCCACGTGGTGGCTTACCAAAACGAGCGTTGGGCCGTTCGGCTCGGCGCAAAGATGGTCGACGTCCGCGACCAAACGCTCTCTTGCTCCTGGATCCAGGCCGGCGCAGGGCTCGTCCAGGATCAAGAGATCGGGTTTGGTGATCATCGCGCGCGCAATCATCACTCGCTGCTTTTCGCCTTGGGACAGGATTCCATAGCGCTTGGTCCGAAACGCATGCGCACCGATGCTTCGGAGCGCATCGTCAGCGCGGTCGAGATCCTCCGTGCTGAGCTCATGCCAGTTACCGATGGTCGCGTGAATCCCGGTGGCAACGACCTCGCGTGCCGTTTGTCGCGCTGGAAGCCAAGAGAAGAGCGAGGAGCTGACCCATCCGATTCGCTCCTTGAGCGCCCGCATGTCGCACTTTCCGTACTCTCGTCCGAGTACGGCGACCCGGCCGCGACTCGGCCATTCATAGCCCGCCAAGATCGAAAGAAGAGAGCTCTTGCCGGCGCCGTTGGGGCCGAGCACCGCCCAGTGCTGGCCAGGCGCCACGCTCCAACGGACATCCTGAAGAATGTCGGTGCCGTCCCGGGTGAAGGTTTCGATGTGGAGATCGACGATCGGGGCCACGGCCCGAACCCTAGCACCAACGAAAGTTTCGATGCGTCGTTGTCTCTTGATGCCGGGCTCAATGTGCGCTCCAATCGGCCTCATGATTCACCGTTTAGCCTGGACCATCGCAGCAGCCCTTTTTCTGACCGCCCATCCGGGCCTCGCACAAGAACCGGACATCCATCTCGAAGGCACCGTCCCGGAAGGCTCGGAGACCCACTTCTTCGTCGAGTTCGAGGTTCCCGAAGGGATCGTCGAGATCGAAGTCCGGCATGATGACCTCTCGGAAGCAAACATTCTCGACTGGGGTCTCGATGACCCCAACGGATTTCGCGGATGGGGCGGAGGGAACCGCGAGCCCGCCGTCGTAGGCATCGACGCGGCATCGCGAAGTTACGTGCCAGGACCCATTCCCGCGGGCACGTGGTCGGTAGTCGTGGGCAAGGCCCAGATTGAAGAGACACCGGCCCCGTACGTGATCGACATCTTCTTGCGAACCGAAGCCACGCTCGCACCGCAGCCCCGCGCGCCCTATCAAGACCCGGGCGTGCTCGATGGCGAGGAGCGTTGGTACGCCGGTGACTTTCACGTGCACACTCGGGAGAGTGGAGATGCCACGCCCACCATTTCCGAAGCGCTTTCGTTCGCGCAGGGTGTAGGGCTCGATTTCGTCATGTTCTCCGAGCACAACACCAACAGCGGACTCACGCTCTACGCGGACGTGCAACCGGATTTCCCGAATTTGCTGATCCTGCCAGGCGTCGAATGGACGACGTATGCGGGTCATGCGAACGCGCTCGGGGCAACCGACTGGGTCGACCACAAGATCGGGGTGCGTGGCGTGACGGCCGCAGACGCGATCCAGGCCTACAAAGACCAGGGGGCTCTGTTCTCGATCAACCATCCGCTGTCTCCCGGCGCGCCGATTTGCATCGGTTGCGGCTGGGAGATCGCGGTCGATCCGACCGTCATCGATGGCGTCGAGGTGCAAAGCGGCATCTTGCGTGCGGTCAGCTACTGGGAAGAGCTGTGCGCGCAGGGGTCACACGCCGCGGCGATCGGAGGCAGCGACGACCACCGAGCAGGGCAGGGTACCTCCATCCTCGATAGCCCGATCGGAACACCCACCACCATGGTGTTTGCAAGCCAGCTCAGCGTCGATGCCATCCTCGAAGGTGTTCGCAGCGGCCGGACCGTCGTGAAAGTCAACGGCCCAGAAAGCCCCATGATCGAGACCGAGCTCACCGGGGAGCGCATCGAGGACACGGTGTTCGCCGAAGCGGCGACGTTGTCCGCGGTGGTCACCAACGGGGACGGCAGAGATCTGCAGTTGATCAAGAATGGCGACGTGGTCGAGACGGTGGCCATCGACGGTGACCCCTTCACGCACGAGATGAGCGTCGAGGCGCCCGAGGAGGGCGAGGACCGCTACCGCTACCAGGTGATGACGGGTAGCTTGCCGGATACGGTGGGCAGCTACGTCTGGTTGCGCGCACCGGAGCCCGACGTGCCCGACGCCGGAATACCGGACGGAGGCACGGAGCCATCCGGCGACGGTGGTTGCAGCTGCCGCATCCGGAGTGACGCCGATTCGGACATGGCGTTGGCATTCGGAGCGTTGCTGCTCGGTGTTGCCGTGTGGCGTCGTCGGCGGCAGCCTTGAGACTCAGCGTGTTCGCTCGCGACGCCGGAGCACGTGCCGAAGCCGCGATCGCTCGTCCCGCTCTCGCTCTTCGAGCATTCGTTTCAGCGAGGTGAGCTCGGAGCTGAGCGTGGGCTCTACACGAAGCTGCAGCGTGTTCACCTGGCGCGTGGCTTTGCTCAGGGCATCGCCCAAACGCCGGACGAGCTGCTCCTTGGGCAGCGCCTCGATGACCAGCTCGATCAGGCGCTCGAACTCGGTGGCGGTTTGTGCAGCCGCCGGGCCCACCGCGGCGCCTGCCGTGTCTCGTGCGGTGAGCGTGCGTTGGACGGGGGTGTGTGAGACCACGGATGGTACGGGGATGCCCCAGACTTGCCTATGCTCGATTTCGACCTCGATTTCCCGACCCGGCCACGCGTAGCTAACGAGTGCGGACTCGCCCGACACCGCCAGCGCCCGAAGGAGCGATTCGTAGGCACCCTTCGCCCGATCCTCGACCAGTTGCCGCGCATCGAGCGCGGGCCGAGCGCTGCGAAAAAGCTCCGTGATGAGTGCCTCGCGCTTGCGGTTGAGCAGCTCGCGCCCCTTCTTGACGCGCTGAAGCTGGGCGCTCGCTCGAACGAGGCCGGAACGAGTCGGCGGTACGGATCGTGCGCTCACGAGCCTTCCTTTCCGGAAGCGCTCCGTGGGCGGGCTTTCCAGCTTTCGTCCGAGATGCGGGTCAGCTCGTCGCGCGGCATGGTTTCGAGAAGGGACCAGCCGATGCGGATCGTGTCCTCGAGCCCGCGGCGGGTGCGACCCTGATGGATGAAGCTCTTCTCGAATTCATCGATGAAGTCGAGAGCGCGGCGGTCGCCCGGCGTCAAGCCCTCCCTGCCTACGATGGCAGCCATCAGCTTGGCCTCGCGGCCGCGCGCGTAAATCGCGTAGAGCTGGTCCGCCCATTCACGGTGTTCCCCTACGGTGTGGTCCTTGCCGATTCCGGCGTTCATGAGACGTGAGAGCGAGGGGAGCACGTCGACAGGAGGATAGATGGCGCGTTGATGAAGCTCGCGGCTCAACACGATCTGACCCTCCGTGATGTACCCAGTGAGGTCGGGAATGGGATGGGTGATGTCGTCGTCGGGCAGCGTGACCACGGGAAGCTGTGTCACCGACCCGGGGCTGTCTTTCAAGACACCGGCTCGCTCGAACAAGCTAGCCAGGTCCGTATACATGTATCCCGGATATCCGCGACGTCCGGGAATTTCCTCGCGTGCGGCTGCAACCTCCCGAAGCGCTTCGGCGTAGTGAGTGATGTCCGCCATGACCACCAGGACGTGTATGCCGTGCGTGAACGCCAGGTGCTCCGCTGTCGTCAGGGCGACTCGTGGCGTCAACAGTCGCTCGATGGTGGGATCTGCGGCCTGATTCAGGAACAACACCGTCCGTTCCATCACCTCGCTCTCGCGAAAGCGCGAGACGAACGACTGGGTCTCACGCTCGGTGATCCCGATCGCGGCGAACACGACCGCGAACGGCTCCCCACGAGCAGGTCTCGCGTTCTCCACGATGTCTGCTGCGAGCTCGACACCGGGGAGCCCCGGCCCCGAAAACACGGGCAGCTTCTGACCACGGACGACGGTGTTCATGCCGTCGATTGCCGAGACTCCGGTTTCGATGAAATCCGATGGATGATGCCGCCGGACTGGGTTGATCGGTGCGCCCCAGATCGGAAGCCGGGCTTCGCCGATGGGGGCCGGCAGCCCGTCGAGCGGAGCGCCCGTGCCGCTGAGCGCGCGGCCGAGAAGGTCTCTTCCGACGACCGTGGTCGCGGTCTCTCCGGTCAGGGTGATCTTCGACGTCGCGGGCTTGAGGCCGAGCGTATCCTCGAAGACCTGAATCACCGTGACCTCCGTCCCGACGTCGATCACCTGTCCTCGGCGATCGTCCTGTCCCTCGCTCTCGATGAAGACCCACTCTCCGAGCTTTGCGCGTTTGGTCGAATTCACGAAAATCAGTGGTCCAGCGGCGGCGGCGGCCCCTGCATACGTTCGCGCGATCGGCACGTCGATCCTCGTCATTCGCCCCTCATCTCGGAAATCGTTTGCTCGGCATCGGCAATGCGTTGCTCGAGCGTATCCGGTGACGCGGTCTTCACGGCGCCAAACGCGACTCGGACACCGGCGAGGTCGAGCTTGTCGAAGGTGACGCCCTCTTTCAGCGCGGCCGTTCCAGTGCTCATGAGCGCCCACAGAAGGCGGGCCAAGTGGTACGTCTTGAAAACGGAAGAGAATGCGTCGTGCGGGTGGAATGCGTTTTGGCCGATCAGAAATTCCCTTGCGATGCGGGCCCCCTCGAGAACGAGGCGGTCGCCGTCTTCGAGGGCTTCGACGCCCACGAGCCCCGCGATCTCCCGAAGCTCCCTGTCGCGCTGCAACAGACGAATCGTCTCGGTCCGCAGCTCCGGCCAGTCCTCACCGCCTTGTTCGCCGAACCATTCAGTCGTCGTCTCGGCGTAGAGGCTGTAGCTGGTATCCCAATCGACGGCCGGAAACTGGCGTTGGTGGGCGAGGCGAGGGTCTAGCGCCCAAAGCGCACCGACCACGCGAAGCGCCGCTTGCGTCACCGGCTCGGCAAAGTCGCCCCCGGGAGGCGAAATGGCGGTGATGAAAGTCACGGCGCCCGTGCGCGATGGCTCTCCTTCGGCGTCGACCCGTCCAGCTCGCTCGTATAGACGGCTCATCCGGTTGGCGAGATACGTGGGATAGCCTTCCTCACCTGGCATCTCTTGGAGGCGGGCAGCGATCTCGCGAAGCGCCTCCGCCCAACGGGACAGCGAGTCGGCCAGGATGGCCACGTGATATCCCATGTCGCGGTAGTACTCCGCGATCGTCATGCCCAGGTACACCGACGCGTCTCTCGCGGCGACGGGCATGTTGGACGTGTTCACGATGAGGATCGTGCGGTCCATGATCGGCCGCTCGGTGACGGGGTCGGTGAGCCGGCTGAAGTCGTGCAAGACTTCGGCCATCTCGTTGCCCCGTTCGCCGCATCCGATGTAGACCATCACGTCGGCTTTGGCGTACTTGGCGAGCGACTGCTCGATGACGGTCTTGCCGGTGCCGAATCCGCCGGGCACCGCGACGGAGCCGCCTTCGACGACTGGGAACAAGAGGTCGAACACACGTTGTCCCGTGACGAAAGGCCGGTCGCCCGGGAGCCGCCGCGCCATCGGGCGCCGCTCGCGGATGGGCCAGGTGTGCGACAGGGACAAAGCAGCTCCACCTTCGAGCGCGCCGATCGATTCCGATACGGTGAGCTCGCCGCCTCGGATGTCTTCGAGCCGCCCTTCGATCCCTGGCGGCACGAGGACTCGATGCGTCATCCCGGGGCGCTCTTCAATCGTCCCGAGCACGTCCCCGCCACGCACCATCGTTCCAGGTTTCACCGTGGGAGAAAACGACCACCGCGCTTCGGGGTCGAGCGTCGCCATGGTCATGCCAGCGGCCAAAAAATCCCCCGACTGGTCGGCGAGTCCCTGGAGGGGTCGTCCCACACCATCGAGAATGGAGCCGAGCAAGCCCGGTCCGAGCTGCGTCATCAGCGAGCTACCGGTCCGGCGCACCGGCTCCTCGAGCGCGAGGCCGCTCGTCTCCTCGAAGACCTGGATCGTCGCGACGTCGCCGCGTAGTCGGATCACCTCTCCGAGCAGCCGTCTCTCTCCGACCTCGACGAGCTCGTAGAGAGCGGCGTCTCCCAAAGGCTGTGCTTCTGCGATGGCGCCTGCGATGCGGGTGATCCGTGCCTTGGTCATTGAAGTCTCACTCGGTAGCCGATTGCACGCCTGAGAATCTCGACGATGTATTCGTGTGCGGTCGATTCGGCCGTCCATTTGGGTCCCGGCACTGGAATGACGACCGGAAACGGGAGGCGCCGCAAGCTCCGGCTCGTCTCCTCCGGCAGGTCCTGATGCAGTGACTCCTCGATGATGACGACGCCTGCTCGATCTTCTTCCATGAGCTTTTCCAGGCGTTCCCCCGCATGCGCGCCGTCCGTCGCTTCGAGCACCCTGACGCCGGCCAAGGAAAAGCCTGCGCTCAATCCCGGGGGTGCGATCACGACGAGGCGTCGCTCCGTCATGCCATCACCAATTCCGATTGAATGAGGGCGGCCGGCGCGTCGAGCGCGATGCCCCATAGAATACGCCTCAAGTTCAGCACCTCGGCCCGAAGCTCGAGGGCAAAAGCGATGATCGGCGCCGCACTGGCAGGGTCCAGGCGCATGCGCTGGCGTTGCCAAGCGATCTGCGCTTCCAGCACTGCACCTTCGAGCTCCGTCACGTTCTCGAAAGGCTTTCCCTCGAAGGCTGCGTGAAGCGGTGATTCGCGAAGCTCGAACGCAAGTCGCCGTTCGACGTCGGTTCGGTGCTCGAGATCCCATAGGGCTTCGAAGGTCTCCCGGTCGACCGAGCGGCCTCCCTCCACGAACACGAGGTCGGCCACGGCCGGATCCCGCTCCGGGAAGTGCAAGAGGGCAGACCAGGCGTTCATCACGTCGATCACTTGCTGGACGTATTCGACCAGATGAGCGCCACCCTCGGGGGCGTTTTCGAGAGCACGCTGAGCGAAGGCGTGTTGAAGGGCGACCTCGAGATGCAGAAGCGAGGGGTGGGACTCGCTCACAGCCGGAACTAGAGGCGGGCCGAAAGGATGGTTCCACAACACCAGCATCCGAACGACGTCGGCCGCCGTCGGTTGCGTCGCCAAGACCCGAAGGGCTCGCTCGGAGAGATGCTTCGTGGGGAGCAGTCCGGACATTCGAGATTCCGACGTCGCGCCTTGTACGGCCCCCCGCAGGATCGCCTGGATCGAGCGGCGATCCTCGTCTTCGAGCAAGACGGCCAACACCGCGTCCCGACCGTCGCTCGCCCATCTGGCCAGGATCGACATTTGCTGCGCCGCCCGGCGTCGCACCTCCCGTTCGAGGCTCGCAGGCGTTGCGGGTGCATCCGATCGCGTGAAGCCGCGCGCGCTCAGCTCCCGGTGCAAAGCGGAGAGCGTCCCCGCTCTAGCTAGCTGCTCGAAGTCCTGGGGCTGCAGCAGGTGGGTGCGGAGCCCTCGGGCACGTGTGTTGATGTCGCCTAGATACCTGGTCATCGCTAGATTTCTTCGAGGCGCTTGTGGATTTCGATCGCCAAGATGGAGCTGAGACGGTCGAGGCGGGTCTCGAGCGTTCCATCCACGACGAGCGATCCTCGTTTTCCGATTATCTTGAAGCCGCTCTCCGCACCTTCGTCGGCTTCTACCGATACGTTGGGCAGGTCACGAGCGGCCTCGAGCACCGCCTGTTTCAGTTCTTCCGGACACCGTACGACCGCACCCTGCTCTCCGACGAACGCCACGGCATCGCGTAGCTCCTTTGCGAGTGTCGAGACATATGCCCGACTCTGTGCCGCCTCCGGGAGTCGCCTGCGCGCCTCGTCGAGCACCCGGTCTACCACCTCTACCTTCGCGAGGAGCACCGCGCGCATCGCAGCGTGCCGCTCCGCCGCCACCTTCACACGAGCTTCGGCCCTGAGCTCTCGATCTTTCTTACCCAAGACCGCGCGTCGCTCGTCCTCGATGCGCGTTTCCGCCTGGGATGCGAGACGGTCGGCCTCCGCCTTCGCTTCGTCCATGATCGACTCGACGTTGCGCTCCGCCCGTAGGCGCAGCTCAGTGTGAAGGTCGCCGGCCACCGCTCGTCAGCCTCCGGCTTGCAGCAAGATCAACACGGAGACGACGAAACCGAGGATGGCGACGGTTTCCGGAATGGCGATCAAGAGGATTACCGTCACCGACATTTCAGGCTTCTCCGCCAGCGTCGCCGCCGCGGCCGGGCCGATCCGCGACTGGGCCCAGGCGGTAGCCAAGGCAGGGATGGCCAATGCCAGGGCCGCGCTCAAGTACAGTGAAACCATTTCCATATCAATCGCTCCTCTCCGTAGATGCATTTTCTCGTGCAGACCAATGTCGAAAGGGCTGGTATTGCGAACCACCCGGACTGTAGAACTTCTGAAAGAACTCCACGTAATGAAGTCGAAGCAAGTGGATAGTCGGGCTGAAGACCCCGATGACGAAATTGATGAGGTGAAAGAGGAGCGCAAAAAGAACTCCCACCACGACGCCGCCAAACGCACCAATCATTCGGTTCGCAACGACCGCCATCATGACCGAAGCGGTGCCCACGGCCATGATACGAGCGTACGAAAGCACGTTGCCCAAGGTCGATACGAATTCGATGGGAGCCAAGACGCCTTCGCCGATGACCAGGATCGGAAACGCGACCAGCACGGCGATGACTAAAGGCGTGAAGAACCGCTCCGGAAGCATGCCGGCGGCGGCCAACAAGGCCAGTGCGATCAATATGATCATCAACGCGGCCATGCCACGACCGACGGCATGACGCTTGTTGCGGCGAAACAGCTGCACGGCCCCGATCAGCAAGCCGAGCACGATGTGGACGACGCCAAGCGCAACCGCCAGGCCCAGAAATGGGAAAAACGCTTCTTCGCGATTGATGAGGATTGGATGGAGGCCCACGTAGTGTCCGAGGTCTCCAAACAGCTCCCCGTAGAGAAAGCCGAAGATGATGGTGAAGAGCGCGCACGCGAAGCCTATCTCTGCGATTGAGCGAACCTTCGAGCCGGGCTTCGATCGGAATCGCAGAATGAGCGAAACCGCGGCGAGGATCACACCGTAGCCGATGTCTCCGAGCACGACTCCGAAGAACATCGGGAAGAGGATCGCCACGAATGGTGTCGGATCGATCGAGCCATATGTCGGCAGCGGCATCATGCTGGTGATGGCCTCGAACGGACGGAACAGCCGTGGGTTCTTCAAAACGACTGGCGCGGTGTCGCCGGACCACTCGGATTTCGCCAACGTGTCCACCTCGACGCTATCGCCGAACGACTTGCGCACGCGCTTTTCGAGATCGGAAAGGGCTGCAGCCGGGATCCAGCCTTCGAGGACGAACGCCCGCGAGGTGGTCACGGCTTTTTCCATGGCGTCGATGGTACTCAGCCGATCTCGGACGAATGCCTGGATCTGCAAGAGCTCCGGGCCCCGTTCCGACGCAATCCGTCGTCGTTTTTCCTGCAGCGCGGAAAGCTCCGCCGGGAGACGCTCGAGGCGCTCTTGCATTCGCTGCATGGTGGCGCCGACACTCCGTTCTTCGAATTGGTCCGGAAGAGAAAGGGACTGCACCCCAGACGCGCTCAGCAATTGCTCGGCCTCGCGTGCATTGGCGGCGGATACCGCCAAGAGCATCGCCGACTCTCCCGCTTCGGATGGCTGGCCCAAGAGCTCGAACCCGTCACCAAGCACTTCGCGAAGGGCGGCGCGGAGACGTGCCAAGTCCGCCTGTCCGCCTTCTCGCAAAACCAAGTAGAAGACACGAATTCCCTTGGCATCGAGGCCGGCCTCCATGCGCTGGAAGACCGAGAAGAACGGACGAAACTTCAAGATCAGAGAACGCTCTTCTTCGAGCTCGTTGTGCTCTTCATGCAGCGTCTCGAGGTGCCTTCGGGTTCGGCCGGCGACCAAGGCGGCTTGAGGCAAGGTCCATGATTCTTCGGTCCGTCGTGCACGAAGGGGCTCTCCTTCGAGGAGCGCGAGCGCGGCTTCTGCGTCCTCGAGAATCTTGCGAATCATCCGAACGTGGCGCTGCTCTTCATGCGGAATCGTCAGAGGCTCGAGCGACTCGGTCTCGGGTGCGTCGATCAAGTGGACGAGTCCGACATCCTGGATACAACGCAGGACGGATTCCAGCTCGTCGATCGGACCGAGGATCCGGATCCGGGCCATCTCCAGAATCAACGCTGTCCCCCTTGCTGCTCGCCTCCGATTAGCAGCCGGACGACGTGATCTGCGAGCGCTCCGATGGTGTCTTCGCTCAGCCCCTCCAGCTTCCGTGCTTCGGCCTGAGCCTTTTCGCGGATGGAAGCGATCTCTTCGTCGCGTTCGCGGGCGATCTCGGCGCGAATCGATTCCTGCTCTGCTTCGAGCTTCGACTCGAGATCACGCATGCGCTTTTCAGATTCCGCGCGTGCGGTTTCCACGAGCTCAGCCGCGCGGCGCTTCGCATCCTCGAGCATTCGATCGAGGTCCCGCTCGGTTTCGAGGAGTCGTGTGAGCTTGTCTTCCGCCTTGGAACCCGAGCCCTTCGTGCTGTTCTTTTCGGTCGCCGACACGTCCAACTACCCGCGTGCAACGTACCAGAACAGTGGCGCTCGTGGTGGCCTTAAACGACGGCTTGCCGGCGAGGAGCCCACAGGACGAGCGCGCCCACTGCGGTGATCCCGCCTGCGGTCCAGAAGGTGGGGCCGTACCCCCAAGCCGCTGCGGCAGCGCCGAGGGCATACGCAAAAATTGCGTGCCCTCCATTGAACGCACCGTGCACGATCGATACGACCATGCCGCGCGACGACGCGTCGGCTCGTTCGATCCCCAACGCGGTCACGGCCGGATAGGCGATCCCGTGCGCCAGGCCCATCATGGAGCCTATGACGAAGAGGCGGGTGGGGCCTAGCAGGCCTAGCGCCGGAGGAACGATGGCGTACAAGCACAGCGCGACGACGGAGGAGCGCAGCACGCCGAAATGATCGATCAGGCGGCCGCCACCGAGGCGAACCGTCAGCGCGACGATCGCAAACCCGATGAAGAAGCTGCGCACCTCGGTAACGCCCTGTCCGAGCGCATACGGTTGGTGCAGGGTGAACAGCGACGTGAAGCCTGCGGTCATCAGGAACATCGTGCCGTACACACGCAAGAGCGAAGGTCCGAAAATGGGCACGCGAGACTCTCGAGCATTCGGCCGATGACGAGGCGGTTCCTGCAGACGCGTGCTGAAGAGGCTTGCGAGCAAGCCGGCGGTCGCGCTGACCATGAAGACCGGCTTCCAACCTTCGGCGTCGGCTAAAAGCTCACCGAGGGTCGGTGAGACGGCATTCATTCCGAGGTTGGCTGCTCCGAAGAAACCGAGTGCTTGGGCCATGCGATCACTCGGCGCGATGTCGGCGGTCATCGTGCCCGCTGCGTTGAAGCCCATGACCATGCCGACCCCCCAGCAGACCTGTGCGGCGTAGAGGAGCGGGCCTTCGTGATCGACGAACACGTAGATCGATCCGGTGAGCGCCAAGATCAGATTGCCCACGACGAGCCATCGCTTGCGCTCGTAGCGATCGACGAGCCAACCGACGAACGGGGTGGCCAGCACGGCGGTCAGCCCCTGCACGGACACGGCGCGTCCGATGGCCGCGGCGTCCATGTCGAGCGCCGTCGCGTAGAACTTCGGCAGTATGAGATAGAAGGACCACGAAAAGCCGAACATCGAGGTCGACGCGAGCAGCAGCACGAACTGGCGCGACAGGAGCCTCGGACGGACGGACGGCGTCACAGGCTCGGGGGTGGTGGGCATGCGGCGTGTTTAGCATCCCGAATCCGACTGTGGTTCAGAGTTTCACGTCCAAATACGGGGGCTTTGAAAAAGAAGTGCCCGCTGATACGCTTTTTCGTCGGTCTCCGACTTTTGGCTTGCTTGCTAGTTCCGTTTGGTTGGAGAAAGCCTATGCGTGTTGCTGATGTGATGAGTAGCAGGCCGGTGACGATTACCCCGGATGCGCCGGTCGACGAGGCCCTTCGACTCGCTTCGACCTACGGGGTTGCGCACTTGGTGGTGACGCGGGGTCGGCTGCCGGTCGGCGTGGTTTGTGTGCGATGCGACTTGGGGAATGCCAAGCCCCGGCATTCCGTCAAGCGATACATGCGACGTCCGGTCACGATCGGGGCGTACGAAACGGCCGAGCGAGTGAGCAGACGGATGTGTCAGCGCGGTGTGGGCGCGGTCATCGTTCGCGGAGGAGAGGCCGGTTGGGGGATCGCGACGAGAGGCGACCTCCTGCGGGCCGGCTTCAAAGCCGGCGACGAGGCAGGGCTCTTCTTCTGCGCAGCGTGCGGTACCCACACCCACGTGCATCCGGTTCCCGGCTCGAAGTGGGTCGCCTTCTGCGTTGATTGTTGGGACCGAGCGGGCCCTCCCCAAATCGGCGACGACCTAGGCGTCTCCGATTGAGGGGACACGCAGCTCCCCAAAACAACACTAGTTTCAGCTCGTTACCGGGCACACCGCGAAAATCGGGCGCCGCTTCGACTTTTCGCGGTATGCCTCGCAAGTGGCCGAGATAACTCCGCTCGCTAGGGGGGCGCGTGTCCCCTTTCGGATTTCGTCTTGGGCGTTTGGGCGAGTGTTGGGGGGCGTGTTACTCGTGGCGTTTGCGTCTTTGGGGGCGCAGGCGAAAGGGCTCTTTGGGGCGAGTGGTGTGTCGCCGATCGCGGTGCTGGTCGCGTCCGCCAAGCGCGCGGAGCACAGCTTCTGGCAACATCCGAGCGCGTTCTGGTGGAACAGCAGCGACGAGATGATCACGGCGGTGTGGATTGTCGGGGTCGTGGCGGCCGTCGCGCTGTCGTTGGGGCTCTTGCCGAGGGTAGCCTTGGTGCTCTCGTGGTTTGCGTATCTCTCGTTCGTCAGCCTCGGATGGCCGTTCATGTCGTTTCAGTGGGACACGCTCCTGTTGGAGGTGACCTTCACCGCCTTCTTTTTCGTGCCATGGCGCCTGTGGGACCGGCTTCCGGGCCACCCGGACCCCCATCCGATCGCACGCTGGGCCGTTTGGTGGCTGCTCTTCCGACTCGTCTTTCGCTCGGGCTACGTGAAGCTCGCCAGCGGCGACCCCACCTGGGCCGATCTGAGCGCGTTGACCTATCACTACTGGACCCAACCGTTGCCCACCGTGCTTGCGTGGTACGCAAACCTGCTTCCGACGTGGGTGCACCGGCTCTCCTGCCTGCTGATGTTCGTCATCGAGCTCGGCGTACCGTTTCTCGTTTTCGTTCCACACCGCTGGGCGCGCCGCGCGGCCGCGGCGTCGATCGGGATGCTGATGGTCCTGATCGCCCTGACGGGCAATTACGGTTTCTTCAATCTCCTCACGATCGCGCTTTGCGTCACTCTGCTGGACGATCGTTTCGTGCATCGTCTCGTGCCGGCCCGCTTCCTCCCGAGCGGCCCCGACACACGGCAATCCAGATGGGACGCCCGTCCCGGCGTGGCGCCCGCCCTGATCATCGGCCTCACGGCCGTCATCTTTTTCATGGGCACCTTCGGCGAGCGTGTTCCACGATGGCTCGGACCGATCTATCCATTCAGCACGTTCAACAACTACGGGCTCTTCGCGGTCATGACCACGGAGCGGCCGGAGATCAGCCTCGAAGGAACGCGAGACGGCGAGACCTGGAAGCCCTACGTGTTTCGGTACAAGCCGGGACCACTCGATCGGCCCCCGGTGTGGACGGCTCCGCATCAGCCCCGCCTCGACTGGCAGATGTG
>DATIUW010000215.1:0-12043 GCA_035466435.1 Polyangiales bacterium
GCTCGTGAAGGGTGGCAATGACTGGCAATCGTCCGATGAATTCGGGAATCAGGCCGGCCCGAAGCAAATCCTCCGGCTCCACGCGCTCGAGGAGTTGGCCGATCTTCTTGTCTTTGCGTGACGGAATGTCGGCCCCAAACCCGAGAGAGCGCTCTCCGATGCGCCGCTCGATGACGTCGTCCAGTCCCACGAAGGCGCCGCCGCAGATGAAGAGAATGTTGGACGTATCGATCTGTAAGAAGTCTTGCTGCGGATGCTTGCGTCCGCCCTTGGGCGGCACGTTCGCCACGGTGCCCTCGATGATCTTCAAGAGCGCTTGCTGCACACCTTCGCCGCTCACGTCTCGCGTGATGGAAGGGTTGTCGCCCTTGCGAGCCACCTTGTCGATTTCGTCGATGTAGACGATGCCGCGTTGCGCACGCTCGACGTCGTGGTCGGCGTTTTGCAGAAGCTGCACGATGATGTTTTCGACGTCTTCGCCGACGTAACCCGCTTCGGTCAGCGTGGTCGCGTCTGCGATGGCGAACGGCACGTTGAGGATTCGTGCCAACGTCTGCGCGAGGAGCGTCTTGCCCGAGCCCGTCGGACCAAGCAGCAGGATGTTCGACTTCTGAAGCTCCACGTCGTCCGCACTGACTTTCGAGTCGATGCGCTTGTAGTGGTTGTGCACCGCGACGGACAAAATCTTCTTCGCCCGCTCCTGACCGATCACGTACTCGTCGAGGATGGACTTGATTTCGGTGGGCTTTGGAAGCGGGGTGGTCGTCGTGAGCGACTCTTCGCGTTCGACCTCCTCCGCGATGATGTCATTGCAGAGACCGATGCATTCGTCGCAAATGTAGACGGTCGGACCCGCGATGAGCTTCTTGACCTCCTTTTGCGACTTTCCGCAGAAGGAACATTGAAGATTTCCGTGTCCGTCGTCTCGCCTGCGATCCACCATCTACCTACTCGTCGGAGTCTAGCGTCCTGCCCCGTTCACGGCAAGGACTAGGCGGCGCGCATTGACGGCGTTTGATGGCGCGTCAGCGTGGGCGCTTGGGCTCGATGACGTCGTCGATGAGGCCGTACTCCTTCGCCTCTTCAGCCGAGAGGTAGCGATCGCGCTCCGTGTCGTCCTTAATGCGATCGGCAGTCTGGCCTGTATGCCTGGCCAGGATCGTGTTCATTTGTTCACGAAGTTTCAAGATCTCTCGTGCGTGAATCTCGATGTCGGACGCCTGACCGCGAATCCCTCCGAGGGGCTGGTGAATCATGATGCGGCTATTCGGCAAGCACTTCCGCATCCCACGCGTGCCAGAGGCGAGAATCCATGCAGCCATCGACGCTGCCTGGCCCAGGCACACCGTCGATACCGGTGACCGGACGTACTGCATCGTGTCGTAAATCGCGAGCCCTGCTGTAATCGATCCGCCGGGGCTGTTGATGTAGAGCGTGATCTCCTTGTCCGGGTCGTCGCTCTCCAAAAAGAGGATTTGCGCGATGATGGCATTCGCAATGTCGTCGTTCACCTCGGTGCCGAGGAAGATGATCCGGTCCTTGAGCAGTCGGCTGAAGATGTCCCACTGGCGTTCGCCGCGGTGCGTCGTCTCGACGACCCATGGCATGTACATCTGCGCGGTCGTTGGCTCGCTCATGGCTCCTCCCCCTCGTCTGGTGCCGGTTCGTTCTCTTCTGCGGTCGGCGGCCGTTCGCCCTCGTGGATCTTGGCACGCTCCTCGAGCAACGCCATGACCTTCTCCTCGAGGAGCTGGGACTCCAGCGTGTCCCGCTGGGCTTCTTGATAGTCGGCGCGGACCTTGGCCACGTGCTTGCCGGTCCGGTCCGCGATCTCCTGGAACTTCGCGTCCAGGTCCGACTCGGTCACCTCGATACCCTCTTGGCGGGCGAGCGAGCCCAGCAAGATGCCGGCCTGGACGCGGCGCTTCGCCCGGCCCTCGATGCCCGAGAAGAAATCGGCGCTCGGCGCGGCTTGTTGCCCGGCGTACTGCATGAGCTGCGCCATCTCGTACATCATCATCTGCTGCTGCTGCTGAACCATCGACGGCGGCACCGGGATGTCGTTGTGCTCGATGAGGCTGTCGATGAGCTGATCCTTGAGCTCGGCCTTGACGCGTTGCTTCGCGGAGTCTTCGAGTCCTTTTCGAATCTCGAGCCGAAGCTCGAGCAGCGTCTCGTAATCGCCGCAATCCTTCGCAAACTCGTCGTCGAGCTCGGGTAGAAGCTTCTCGTGAAGGGATTTGGCAGTGATGGAAAACTGCGCGGTCTTGCCCCGGAGGTCGGCGTTCGGATGGTCCTCCTCGAACTCGACGTCGACGACCTTGCTCTCGCCCGGTTGCATGCCGAGCAGGCCTTCCTTGAGGGCGGGAAGCAGATGCTCGTCGTCGATCTGCACTTGCCGGCCCTCGGCGCCGAGGCCTTCTTTGATCTCGCCGTCGATCGAAACCGTGTAATCGATGGTCAAGAGGTCGCCCGCCTCGGCTCCCCGCATCGGGTCGGGAACGCGGATGTCCGCGTGCTGATTTCGTAGGTTCTCGATTTCGGCATCTACCTCTTCGACGGGGATGTCGATTGGCTTTTGCCAAGCTTCCAAGCCGTCGATCACGACCTCGTCGATTTTTGGACGGACTTCGACTTTGGCCGTGAACGTGAGCGGCTTGCCCTGCTTCAGCTCGGGCGCCTCGTCCATTTCCGGTTGCGCCACGATGTGGAGCTCGTGCTCTTGCACGGCTTGCATGAGGCCTTGCTCGACGAGCGTGCCGGTGACTTGTGCAGCCACCTGCCGCCCGTACACCTGCTTCATGACGTTCTTCGGGACCTTGCCAGGACGGAAACCGCGAACGCGGGCAGTCTTGCCCAGCTCGCGATAGGTCTCGTTGAGGTCCTTCTCGACTCGGTCCCAGGGCACCTGAACGGTGACCTCCACGAGGACGGGGCTGATCTCGCGAATTTCAGATTGCATTGGATTTTTGGCTCGGGCGCCAGGCGCGGTTCGTACTGCCGCGGGCCGGATGCGTCAAGGTGCAGCCTTCGGGACCGCTCGCTCTCTGTGGAGCTCGACCAGCTCGATCCCGAGCGCTTGAGACACCTCGAATATCCGTTCGTCCCGATAGAACTCCTCGAAGACGATGCGCTTGATTCCGGCGTTGCAGATCGCTTTGAAGCAGTTCCAGCAGGGTGAGGCCGTCACGTAAATCGACGCACCGTCGATGCGGGTTCCGTTCTTGGCCGCTTGGATGATTGCGTTGATCTCGGCGTGGATGGTTCGCACGCAGTGGCCGTCGTCCATCATGTGGCCGACCTCGTCGCAATGGGGAAGGCCGCGAACCGAGCCGTTGTACCCAGTGGACAGGATGGTCTTGTCGCGGACGATGACTGCACCGACGTGCTTGCGGGGACAGGTCGAACGCCTGGCCACGACCACGGCGATGTCCATGAAATACTCGTCCCAAGACGCGCGCTCCATGCGGCCTTCCTAGCGTGACGCGCTCAGCGCGACAAGCTCAATAGGGACGGAGCGGGCGGACCGCGGGTGGCGGCGGCACGTCTCTCAAGCGGCGGGCGAACTCGACGAAGTCGCTCCGGACCTCTCGCTGTAACCTGTCTGGAATTCCGAGCGCGATCAGCACTGCGCGTCCCTTTCGTTCGATTCGGGCCGAAGCCTTTCGTTCCGAGACCGCCCGCGCCGCCTCGTAGGCCTCCGCGGCATCGAGCTCGCTGTCCCAGGTCGTCCACCAGACCACAGCGCTCTCGCTGCCGCGAACGTACACCACGAGACGATCGCCGGCCCATCCCTCTGCGGCTCTCTCGTGGGTGCCCGAAGGCCTGCCTTGTCCGAGGTAGACGCTGAGCTCGAGCTCGCCGAGCGTGTCTTCGTCCGCGCGCTCGAAGCCTGCGGCCAAGAGCGCCGCGTGGTCTGGAACGTCGATCTCCTCGCCAGGTTCGCGCGCGAAGAACTTCTCGGGATGCAGAACCTGCTCCGAGGTGGTGGGCGGGTAGCGGTGCGCGTTGTTCACGGCCGGCCAGCCGCCGCGCGCTTGGACCGCCGCAATGAACTGGAGACCGCGAAGATAGGGCGCGACCAAAGTCACTCTGAGAATCGCCGGTGCGTCATCGAGCTTCTCGCCGCGAACCAGGGCATCGAGGTCGACGAAATCCCCCATTTGCTGGATTCCGGCTGTCGCCGCTGACAAGGGTATTCCCTGCTGGCGCAGCGCATGGGCGAGCATGGCGAGCGTCGCGTCGCCCTCGACGACCGCGCGAAACGCATTGTCGGCATCCGCGGTCCGGTCCTTCTCGTACGACTCCGCGAGCCCCAGGCGCTGATCCTGCAGTGCGTGGACCAGCTCATGCACGAGGACCAATCGCGCTTCCTGGATTTGCTCCGGGCCGAAGGCGCCTGCCAAACCCTCCATCACGTCGTCGCGAACGACCAGCCTACCCGTGTCGGGGTCGTAGTAGCCGATGACCTGCTCGCCGAGGACTCCCTCGAAAATGGCATGCAGATCGTCCTCCGCGTCCAAGAGGCCGAGCGCGCCGTAGACCAGTCGGGCCCGTTCGATCTCGGACTCCTCGATCTGCGCGCGCAAGCTCGCCACGATGGCCTGGCCGTCCTCGATTTCAATCGTGACCGGACGTCGCAGCCGTAGTTGGCGAACCGACTCCGCGGCCCGGATCAGCTCGGCAATCGCTGCGCGCTCCGCGGCGGTGGCTCCGCGCGCCATCCCATTGGCCGGTTGGGTCGGAGCGGCAGGAGGCGGCTCGGCGGACGGCGCGGAGCTGACCGATGCCGAGCTCGGCGAGCTGCTCTCGGCGTTAACGGAGCTTTCCGCGTAGGGGGGCTGACTCGGCTCTGTTTTTGCGTGCCGATGGCAGCCGCTCATCACGAGCGCTGCCGTCAGCCAGGCGACCCACGGTCTCATGCTTCCTTACCGGCATCCGCCGTGACCAACGGACGCTTGCGGTGATTCTGCATCAAAAAGCGGCGGGCGACCTCAATTGCGGCTTCCTCTGCGTCCTCGGGCATCGAGAACTGGCGGCCCTTGAGCCGATTGCGGACCTGCTCGGCAATTCGGCGCTCCAGCCGGAAGCGATCGGCGGCGTCGAAGACGCCTCGGGAAACCACTCTGGGAGGTTGGCGGAGGCGACCGCCCCGGAGCGCGAGCAGAATCGTGACCAAGCCGCCGACGGCCATGGCTCGGCGTTCCCCCATGACCTCCGCGCTGAGCGGCTCCGTCCCATCGACGTACACCCGCCCCACGCGAATCGATCCCACGACGCGCATCGCGTCCCTGGTCACCTCGAGGACGCTGCCATTTTCGATCAACTGCGTCTGGCCGACGCCTTCCTCTTCGGCGATCTCCAGGTGGCGCCGCCGATGATGATGCGTCCCATGCACCGGGACGAATGCCCGGGGCTTGAGTATCCGAATCATGGTTCGCTGCTCTTCGCGGCTTCCGTGACCGCTCGCATGCACCTCAGGATGCTCGTCGCGGGTGACGACCTCGAGACCTCGTCGTTCGAACCGGTTGATCACGTCGAATACCGCAGTTTCGTTTCCTGGAATGACGCGCGAGGAAAAGATCACCGTGTCTCCGGCCTCCACGTGGACGAGCGAATGCTCCTCGCGCGCCAATCGCGTGAGTGCCGAAGCGGGCTCGCCTTGCGTGCCCCCGGCGATGATCAGAACTTCGTCGCGCGGTACGGAATCCACCTCCTCGGGAGCGATCAGCAGGATGTCGACCGGGGGACTGAGCACGAGCGCCCGCGCGACCTCGGTGTGCTTGTTGACCGACATCCCGAGCAAACAGACCTTGCGGCCCTGCTCGCGCGCGATGCGGAACGCGGCCTTCAACCGGAATGCGTTCGAGGAAAACGTCGCCACGACGACTCGATTCGGGCAACGAGCGATCCATCGCTCCAGCGCCTTTTCTGCGTCCCGCTCGAGTCGTGCCCGGCCCTCCACCGTGGCGCCCGTCGAATCGCTGAGCAAGAGCCGCACGCCTTCGGCGGCGACCTGCTCCAATCGGCTTTGGTCGAATCGCTGGCCGACGCATGGGTCCGACTCGATCTTGAAGTCTCCCGTGTGCACCAACGTGCCGACCGGTGTATCCAAGATGAGGCCGGTCGCATCGGCGATGGAATGATGCACGGCGAAGCGCTCCACCGAAATCGACCCGATCTGCTCACGGCTCCCCGCCGGGCTCACGCGCAGGTCGACGTCTTTCAGCCGATGCTCCGCCAGCCGATCCCGGATGAGCGCTGCAGCGTAGGGCGGAGCATAAACCGGAGCTCGGAGCTCCCGCAAAAGGTAGGGAAGTGCCCCGATGTGGTCTTCGTGACCGTGCGTCACGACGATGGCCCTCGGGCGCTGCGCGACGAGCCATTCGAAGTCCGGATGCGCCAGATCTGCGCCGTGCTCGTCGGTGAAGGTCACGCCGCAGTCGATCGCGATCGTCGTATCGCCGCAGATCAACGCCGCGCAATTCATTCCAACTTCGTTGAGCCCGCCTAGGGGGATGAACTGCAGCGTATCGGTCACAGAGCTCTCGGCTGCCGGGCTAAAGGCCGGCCGGCCTCCCGTCAAGCAAGCGATTGCCCCGTTGACCCGCGTGATCTCCGCATGCTACGCCCCCGACCGCACGGGTTTCATGGGGCGTTTTCTAGCCATTCTCGGGGTAGTTGCCATCTGGGCAACGTCGGCTGCGGCCCAGCCCACGTCGTCTGAAGCGGAACGCAGAGCCGCGACGGAGGAAGAAGAGGCGATCGCCGAGGAGGAGCGGGAGTCCGCCCGCCCGGAGCCCAGCCGAGAGGAAGACCTGCCGCCGCAGCTTCGAGCGCCGTCGATACAGGGCTTGCAGCTGCCGGCACCGGAGCCGGCACCAGAGCCGGAGGGCGACGAAGATTTCGACGAAGAGGATTTCGACGAAGCCGCGTTCGAAGATGAAGACCAGATGGCGGCCGACGACAAGGCGCTGCTCAGACAAGCGGAGCCGCCGGCCTCGGACCCGACGCTCGCCACGTGGACGACCCCTCGGCCGGTGTTCTCTTTGAACGGCTACTTCCGGGTGCGGGGCGAGTACCTGGACAACTTCGCCGTCGGCAGGATTCCGCTCGACCGTCTGGCTCCCGGGGATCCGTTCGCGCGCTGGGTTCAGCTCGACAACGCTCCTGCATCGGGTGGAGGGGGCGTGCTACCCCAGGGCGGTTGTAAGGGAGAGCCCTCGTCTCCCGCCAGCCAAGACCAGCGATGCGACGGCAGCGCAACGACCCGCTTTGCGAACATGCGGCTTCGACTCCAACCGACGCTGTCGTTGAGCGACAACATCCGGCTCCACATGATGGTCGATGCGTTCGACAACCTGGTGCTCGGATCGACGCCGGAGGTTCGGACGGTCAATCAGTTCGGACAGGTTCCAGGACGAGCCCCTGGCGTTCCGGTGGACAGCTTGACGCAGACGGTCGCTCCCCCCGAATCGTTCCGGAACACGGTGGGTGATGCGATTCTCGTCCGACGCGCTTGGGGTGAGGTGACCAACAGCACGATCGGCCAGCTCCGCTTCGGACGCATGGGGCACCAGTGGGGCCTCGGCATGCTCTGGAATGCGGGCGAGGGCACCAACACGCTCGACACGGCGCTCGATTCGGACTTCCAATCAGAGGTCGATCGGATTCAGCTCATCGGCAACTTCAAGGGGATATTCTTTGGCGTTTCGTGGGACTTCGCGAACAAGGGGTACATCGTCGATCCGATCGATGACGTGCAGGCGATTCCCCGTGATGCGAGCCGGCTGGATGACACCAGACAGTGGAGCTTCCTAGTCGCGCGCCGCCTGGATCCCATCAACCAGGCGAAGCGGCTCCGGCAGGGCAAGTGGGTGATCAACGGCGGCGCGTACTTCATCTATCGGACGCAATTCCTCTCGACGTCGACCGCGCCGTTTCTGGGCACTCCCACCGACCTGGAGAACTCGTTCGTACGTCGTGATGCCAAGGTCTACATGCCCGACGGATGGCTCCAAGTGCTTTTCAAGGATATTCGTTTGGAGGTCGAGTTCGCCGGCATCTTCGGACAGATTCAAAACATTTCTCCGTCGGAATTCCCGCCGACCGCCGAAGGCGCGAGCTTCAAGTTGCGTCAGTGGGGCGTCGCATTCGAGGGCGAGTTTCGGTTCCTCAACAAGAAGCTCGCCGTATTCGCCAAGGGCGGGGCAGCGTCGGGGGACCCCGACGTCGTGGGTCTTTCGCAATTCGAGGACCTCGCCACCCAGCCGGTCGGACAGAAGAACGTCACCAACTTCTCGTTTCATCCGGACTACCGGATCGACTTGATCCTGTGGCGCCAGATTCTCGGACGCATCGCGGGGGCCTACTACCTGGCGCCCGCCATCAGCTACGACATTCTGCGAAGCGAGTTCGGTCGCGTGCTCGGCGCGCGCGTCGACTTCATCTACAGCAGAGCGATGTACCAGCAACAGACGTATTCTTCGGAGCCGAATCTCGGCGCCGAGATCGACGTCTCCATCTACTACCGGACCGAAAATGGGCCGCAGTTCACGGACGGGTTTTTCGCCGCTTTTCAGTTCGGCGCGTTGTTTCCACTCAATGGTCTCAGATATCTGACCGTCGATGGCATTCGTGAGCCGGGGACGGAAGGCCTAGGTATTCGTCGCGCGCTCACGTTGCGACTTCTTCTAGGTATTCAGTTCTGAGCCTAGCGCTGAAGTAGGGCTTCGGCCTTGGCGGCCACTCGCCATTGCTTGCAGCCTTCGGCGAGGACGATGCCGCGCAGCTCTCTCAGCGCGCGCTCCAGGTCGTCGTTGACGATCATGTAGTCGAAGAAGGGGTAGTGCTCGATTTCTTCTCGGGCTTTTTCGAAGCGCCGCTGCCTCGAGGCCGCGTCGTCCGAGCCTCGCCCCTCCAAGCGGCGACGAAGCTCTTCCATCGAGGGAGGCAAAATGAACACGCCTATGGCGTCCGGGAATTTTTCCTTGATTTGGCGCGCGCCCTGATAGTCGACGTCGAACAACACGCCACTCTTGCCACCTTCGCGCGCCTGATCGATCTCGCTCACGTTCGTCCCGTACAGATTGCCGTGCACTTGGGCCCACTCCGCGAAGCCCCCGTCCTGGATCATCTTGCGGAACGTCTCTTCGCTCACGAAGTGATAGTCGCGGCCGTCGACTTCGTTCGAACGCGGCTTGCGCGTCGTGTGTGAGACGCTGAAGCGGAACTCGGGAAACTCCTGCAAGAGCCGACGAGTCAGCGTCGTCTTTCCAGCTCCCGACGGCGAGCTGACGATGAGCAAGATGAGATCTGGTTCCGTCGAGGCGGCGACGCTCATTCCAATACCCTTTCGAGGCTACCTGTACCGCGCGCGTGTTAGCACCTAAAGCACATTTTGCGCTTGTTCCCGCATTTGCTCGATGGTGGCCTTCAGCGCAACGACGTGGCTCGTCATCGTGGCGTCCTGTGCCTTGGAGCCGATCGTGTTCGCTTCTCTCGCCATTTCCTGAAGCAGGAAGTCGATGCGTTTCCCGACCGGTTTGCCCGAATTCTCGATGAGCTCCAGCATTTGGCCTCGGTGGCTGCCGAGCCGCACCAGCTCTTCCGTGATGTCGGAGCGATCTGCGAGCACGGCGATTTCTTGCTCCAGACGGGTGGGGTCGAGCTCCACGTCGACGTCCGCGAGCAAGACCTCGATGCGCTCCCGAAGCCGGGCTCGTCTCGTCTCGACGACATCGGAAGCCATGGACTCGAGGGCGGAGACGTGGGTCGCGAGCTCACCGAGCCGAGACTCGAGCTCGGCCGCCAAGGCCGTCCCTTCCGTTTCTCGCATGGCGACGACTGCCTCACAGGCGACGGCGGTAGCTTTCTCGAGCGACGCGTCGAGCGCCTCCTCGTCGATGCCTCGGTCGACTACGAAGAGGTCCGGAACCACCGAGAGCAACGAGAGGGGCACCGGATCGTTTGGACTCAGCGCGTCTCGTAGCGCGATCAGGTCTTCGTAAACGGCGCGAGCGCGGTCGACGTTCAACGAAGCCTCGGAAAGGGTCGTTCCCTCGAAGCGTGCGGTGACGTCCACCCGACCTCGCGTCAGACGTGACCGAATCACACGTTCGACGACGCTCGTCCGGCTCTGAATCCGCGACGGTAGCCGAACACGCACGTCGAGGTAGCGATGGTTGACGGTTCGCATTTCCAGCACGAGGTGTCCTTCGCCGAGCGCAGCCCGCCCGCTACCGTATCCCGTCATGCTTTGCATGCGATCCCTACTCGAGCCCGCGCTTGTGCTTGATCTGATCCATCACCTTCGCGTACTCGACCTCGAACGCGGCGGTGCCCTCTTGGAGGTTCTTGATCTTCGAGCGGACCTCCGCGTCGAGCCCGCTCTCCACTTCCATGTGGCGGCGTAGAATGGGTGTCATCTTCTTTCGGAGCGTCGTGTCGTCTGCGTAGATCTCGGCGACGTTGGCGCTGTGGAAGAGCATGTTGAGGATCTGGTCGATCAAGTAGGGCAGGGTTTCGTCCTGCTGGGGAAAGCCCATTTCCTTTGCGACCCGCTGCCGCACGCGGCCGAGCTGCGAGTATCCGAGGCCCTCGCGTTGCATCCGCTCCTTTGCCTCGTCGATCATCTCGCGCTCCCGGCGCACGAACTCCTTGAGAACGGCCTCCAGGTCCAGCCGGACCTCCGCGTCGTCCTCGACCTCGATGTCTCCCTGAGCAGTCAGCTCCCGCACCAGGTCCTCGACAATTGGGCCTATTTTTCCTGAATAAAGTCGCATGCTTATGATGTCGGCCCTCGACCTGGGACGAACCCTTTCCCGATGCGGCGACACTAGCGAAGGGCGGAGTCTCGGTCAACACGGATGAAAAAATACGGGTTTTGATAAATTTGTGAACCTATGTCTTGACGGTAATCCTGTGTTGGTGCATTCTGCCGTTAAGGCTGTAAGGATGGACTCGAACGCTCCTGCACTTCAGAACGGCTCCGGCGCACGACGCTTCCGAACGACGGAAGAGCGGCGCTCGCGGATTCTCGGACGCTGCAGGGTCTTCGAAGGACTGTCCTCGGAGCTTCGAGAGATCATTCTCAATGGAAGCGCGCTGGTCGATGCCGACCGACGCGAATCACTCTGCATGCCTAGCGACCCCGCGGTCTTCGTGATCGGAAGCGGTCGCGTTCGGCGGGTGCGCCGCACTCCGGAACGAGAGCTCACGCTCGGCTACTACGGCCCCGGCGATCTCATCGGCGAGATGTCGTTGATCGATCCCGAAGCGCGTCTCGAGACGGTGGTTTTGGATTACGTGGAAGCGCTACGCATTCCGCCGCGACTCATCAAGACAGTGATGGGCGAGGACCAGGAATTCGCTTCCTCGATGCATCGATTGATGGGGGAACGTCGTCTGCTCGCAGAACGGCGAATCGATGCCCTGCTCACGCGAAGCGTAGAGTCGCGTGTAGCAGAATTTCTACTCGATGCGTCCTCACGGCACGGGATTCCCGATTCAAGGGGGATCCTGGTGGGTGTGAAATTCACTCATCAGGAAATTGCGAGCTACGTAGGCTCGACACGGGAAACCGTCACTCTGGTGCTAGGCGCGTTCAAGCGAGGGGGCTTGATCACGACCGATCATCGACGCGTAGTCATCAGAGACGTCGCGGGACTGCGAAAGAGGGTCTGACAGAAAAGGGGAGTTGTCCAAACGGCGCGGCCTCGGGGGGGGCCGCCGCCGGGCGGACTTTTTAAGCAGCGACAGCGACAGGGGCAGTGTCAGCGACAGCGACAGTGAAGCCGGGAAACGGGGTTCGAGGTGCAGAGTGGGACCTTCCTCCTCCGTACGAGTGGACATACGGAGGGCTCGGACAAAGGCGACATGGGGTTCCACGGAACGGGGCGGTCTGCATAGGTGGCCCGAGAGGGCTGAGCGCCGGAGGGCCACGCAAACCGCCCCTCGGGCGGCGCGCCAATCGGAGGTGGTTGCTTGCTTGCCGATTGGCACTTCGCACGTCCGTTCCACCCCATGTCGCGTTTTTCCGAGC
>DATIUW010000216.1:0-7785 GCA_035466435.1 Polyangiales bacterium
CCCATTGAGCGCCGCATCCCGCCCGAGCTCGTACGCAAAGTCGAGCGCCTCCTCATCGGCGCGCCTCGTGCCGACGATGGACAAGGCACGCTGAAGCCCCGGGAGCTCACCGACGACCCGAAACGAGGAAGGCGCATCGGGCAGGTCGCGAAGCCCAGTCGGATAATCGTCGCAGGCAGACGTCACCACACGGGCGCGCGCGGAGAGCTCATGCAGCATCAAGCAAATATCGGCCGAGCGCCGAGGGGGTTGCGGAGCGACGGGCGAATGAGGCGAGCCTGCAGCGCGCGCTCGCGAAGGCGCGACTGTTTTGGCCAGGTCGCAGGGGCGATGTAGGCTCGCGCCGAGGCTGAGGGTGCAATGAAGAAGAGCGTTTCGACCTTGTTGTTCTGCGTGCTCCCATTCGTGATCGGCATTGCCGCATGTAAGAAAGGCAAAGACGCGCAGACCGCGGCCGAAGTCGAGGTCGAGCCTACACGTCCCGCGCCTCCGTCCGGGACGATGAGCTTGCAGGGCTACTACTCGATGGCTGGATCGACAGGCAGCTTCCAGGTCTGCGGAACCGGCCAACAGTGGCGAGTCTCGCAAGAAGGCGACGTCGCGGCGCTCGAGAAAGCCTATCGCGAAGCGAACGTGCAACCGGGCAGCGGGCTTCTCGTCGAAGTCGAGGGCGGAATCGGCTCGAGGCCGAAACCGGACGGCGCAGGCGACGAAACCATGCTGATCGTCGCGCGCTTCATCGGAAGCTTTCCCGGCAGGACATGCCCGGGAGACTGAGGCGATGGACGTTGGCGGGCTTGCTTCGTTGGCGCTCTTGGCGGCGATGGCCGCAATGGGCGTTGGCATACTGCATCGTCTGACTCCCTTCCTCGGCAGGTTGGACTGCTGGACCTACGGCTCGGTGCTCGGAGCTGTCCTCGGCTCTCTCCTACTCTTGCTCGCCGCGACCCTCTTCGGGCTCAGTCGTCCGCTGGTCATCGGCCTAGGCGTCGCGGCAGCCGGTGCCGGGCTGGCACTCTTGCCACGGGCAGGAACCTGGGTTCCACCTCGCCTCGACACCTTGCGGGCCATGTTCCGCTCACGCACCGGGGTTCTCGTCGTGATGGTGATTTTCGGGTTCGTCCTGCGACTGGCCCTGCTGTGGAGCGACGCGCTCCGCGTCGATCGAGAGGGGCTCTGGGTCGCTCAGACGAACCTCTGGGCAGACTGGGCCCAACATCTCGGGGATGTGAGCTCGTTCGCGTACGGGGACAACTTCCCCCCGGCACAGACCCGTTTCGTCGGCGCTCCGCTTGCCTACCACTACCTCACGTCAGTAACGGCGGCCGCCATGGTGATGCTCGGAATGGAGCCCTGGGATGCGCTGGCTTTGCACAGCTTCGTCTTCTCGGTTGCAGTCGTGCTCGCGGTCTACGCCCTCGCAAAGCGCATGACGACGAATCGTGCCGCGGCGGCGCTCAGTGTGGTGTTGTTCCTGCTCGGCGGCGGCCTCGGTTGGACACTCAGCATGGGCGAGCTCGTCGGCGAGGCTGGTCTGACGGCCGCAGCATTGGATCGCTCGTGGGATCCTGGAGCGCAGGCCGCGGCGAATTTTCGATGGCAGAACGTCTATTTCTCGTCGATTGCGCCTCAGCGAGCATATCTCTACGGGCTGCCCCTGTTCGCATTGATCGTGGCGGCGCTCACGAATGCGGTGCAATCGACGGGGAACCGCGCTTTCGTCATCGCGGGCGCCATCGCCGGGCTGCTGCCGTTCGCGCACCTCGGAGCCATGCTCACGCTCGCCATCATCACTCCGATCATGTTTCTGTTCTTTCCCAGACGGAGTTGGCTCTGGTTCTTTGCCGTGTGGGTCGCTGTCGCGGTGCCCCAACTCCTGGCCCAACAGGGAGGCACACCGGGAGCGCTGGCGGCGTTTCGTTGGGCGCCTGGCTGGGTCGCGGCTCCGGATCCCTGGCTCTGGTTCTGGCTGAAGAACCTCGGTCTTTTTTCATTCGTGCTCCTGTTTGCCCTGGTGGATCGCTCGCTCATGGGGCGCACTGAGCGCCGCATGCTCGGCAGCTTCATGGCGCTCTTCGTCCTTGCCAACCTGTTCGTCTTTCAACCGTGGGACTGGGACAACACCAAGCTTCTCGTCTTTTGGTATCTCGCCTCCTGCATCTTCGTCTCTGCATGGCTCGCGCGTGCTTGGAGACCGTTCGACAACGTGGTCGTACGGCTCGGGCTTCTAGTCGTCGTCATCAGCATGGTCCTCTCGGGTGCTCTTCAAAACCTGCATCAGCTCTTGGGCCTCGAACGGCACCTGCTTCTCACCGAGGATGAGATGCAGCTCGCAGAACGGGTGCGCGAAGAGACCGGACCACACGCGGTGTTTCTGACGGGACAACAACACAATCATCCGATTCACGTGCTCGCGGGACGCCGGGTGGTCATGGGCTATCCTGGCTGGCTGTGGAGCCAGGGATACGCCTACGAGGACCGTGAGCGGGATGTGCGCGCCATGTTCGAGCTCGCGCCGCGGACGGACGCGTTGCTGCACGCCTACGAAGTGGATTATGCCGTCATCGGCCCCAAAGAAAAAGACGCGCTTGCAGCCAATCCCGATGCATTTCGCGCGAGATATCCGAGCGTCATCCGCACGGAGACGTACGAGGTCTTCGAGATTCAGTACGACTCGTCTCGCTGACGCACGAGAGTCACCGCCAGCTCGAAAACCAAAGGCGCGCCTCGAAAGCGTCCCGACTGATCGGAACGGCCGCATGGATCGGATAGAAGTAGACGAAGTAAGCCACCAGCGCCGTCAGATATGCGAGCACGACCCACCGCCAAACGCCGCCAAGGCGATAGATCGTCACGGCTGCGAACGACACGCCGATGGCGCCGAACGGCACCGCGGGAAGGAAATGGTAGACGAACGCGCTACGCGGGGACAGCGCCCACGGCAGCCACTGTCCGAAGAATCCGATCAAGAGCACGGGCAGCGCTCGGCTCGACTGACGCCACAGATGTACGGCGACCGCAATCACCGAAGGAACGAAGGCCCAGTGAAGCAGCGCGTTTCCGTTTGCATAGATGTGCGCCACCGTATCACCGGCGTAGGTCACCGAATACCAGGCGGGTCGCAAGGCCAATGGCCACTGCCACCATTTCGATTGGTAGTCGTGAAGCTCCTCGAGGCGCGAGTGATAGAGAAAGATCTGCTTCTGCAACTCCACGAACTGACCCCAATCGTGCCCAGTCGCGAAGAACGGAATGTACGCGGTCAGATAGACCGCCACGGGAACGAGCCCGAGCGATACGGGGACCCAGATCAGATGAGCCCGCCAAGCTGCACGCGTCTCGAGCCCTGGCCGCTCGCGAGCCGCACGAGCACATGACCCGGCGCGATAAAGAATGACCAACCCCGTGAAGAGCGCCAAGAACGCCGCGTTCCATTTGGTGGCGATCGCGAGCCCCAGAAACAACCCCGTCCGCAAGAGTGCGCTCGCGATTCGGTCCGGCTTGCTCGTAAGAAACGTGTAGAGGGACATGAGCGCCCCCAGCGCGAACACGGTGCCGAAGATGTCCAACATCGCGATTCGCGACTGCACGAACCAGAGCGTGTCGACCAAGACAAGCCCAGCGGCCAACAATGCCATTCTTCGGTCGCGTGTAATCGCCTGCCCCAGCAAATAGACGAGCATGACGCCGGCTGCGCCGAAGACTGCGCTCGAGAAGCGCCAGCCGAAAGGCGAATCTCCCCACAGGAGGATTCCCGCGGTGATCATCAGCACGCCGGCGGGGGGATGGTTCCACATATAAGCGACACCATCCTGGGGTGCGGTCGTGTCCCAAACGTAGGCATCTGCGTTGCCGGCGGCGTACTGTCCCGCGGTGTACGCGTGGTACACCTCGTCGAACATGTACTTCGGCGGAAGCTCGAGACGCGGCGCAAACAAGAGCATTGCCAAGAGCACGAGGAGCCCTGGGGCGAGGTCGCTACGCAGTGCGTCGAGCATGCTCGCGTCACCTCCCGTTGCCGACGAAGTTGAATCCGGATTCACCTAATCAATCCCATTGGTCGCCGAGCAGCTTCTTCGTCTCGGGATCGGTTTTGTGAGGTAGCCCACATTGAGCCATCGTGAGGTCATTCGAGATACGCAGCGGTCAAAAAAAGATAGTGTATGGAATCCGCGAGCGAGTGTACTCTTTCCTCTTCTGAACGGGCCCCCCAAAGCCCCCCAAGACCCGAAAGAGAGAGGAAAATGAAAGCATCCAAGATCTATGTGAACTTGGGCTTCTTCGCGCTGGCATTGGCAAGCCTGGTCGGTCTACACGCATGTGGAGAAGGCACGACCGGCGTCGGAAGCAGCGAGGGAGCACAAGCTTCAGTTTGCGAAGGCGACCTGGGCAAGATTGAAGACTCTAGCGGCGAGTACGAAGCTGACTCGATCGGTTCGATCTGCATCAAGGCAGGTCGAAACCTCTTCACCTTTGCATGCGGAGAAACCGATCCGACAGGTTGCTACGAGATCACCTGGACCGGGCCCTCTCCTGATTGCTGCACCAAGGTCGTGATCGGTGGTGGCGGCACCGGACGAGATTGCCAGGAGATCTCGCACATGACGGCGAGCTCCGCCGATGCTTGCGAGCCAACGCCAACGCCAACGCCGACGCCAACGCCGACGCCAACGCCGACGCCAACGCCAACGCCGAGCCCGACGCCAACGCCAACGCCGAGCCCGACGCCAAGCCCGACTCCGAGCCCGGTCTAAGCTTCGTCTGTGTTCCATGATGATGAGGAGGGGCGACCCGGAGTCGCCTCTCCTCATTTTTTTTGCAGCAAAGTACCAGAACCCGAACGTCAGCCGGCGTCGACGACCCAGTTGAATCGCACGACCGAGACTCCCGGACCATCCGAGGCGCTGGCTGTCACGCTCGTGGTGCCGGCTTCGGTGATGGTGCCCGAGATTCGCCCGGTGCCATGGTCGATCGACAATCCTTTTGGAAGCCCCGCTGCATCGAAGTAAAGCACGTCCCCATCCTCGTCGGTGGCCTCGAGCTCCAGCAAGACCATGTCGCCCCGTCGGCTCCTCTGATCGGCAGGTGAGACGAGGACAGGCGAACCGTTCGAGGGTCCATTGCGAGGTTGATGGTAAAGCCCGCTGGGGCCGAGCGGCTCCTTGACATCGGCCGTATCGGGGCCTGCCCAGCTGACGTTCAAGATCTCGCCACCAGTGTCTTCGAACATCGTGATCGCGATCGAGTGGTACCCAGCGCTCAGCGAAGCCTGGCCGGACTCTTCGGAAAGAGCATGGAGCCCATCGTTGTCGACGACGAGGCCGCCATCGACGAACAGCTGGCTTCCGTCATCGGAGCTGGTGAAGAACGTATACTCGCCGGCAGTCGTGACCTGAACGAACCCCGTAAAACGAAAGGCGAAATAGTCATCCGACTCCCGCAGAGAAATGTCGGGCGTGCTCGCCGTGCCAACGCTCTGCGGCGTGCGCGTGTCGAAATTCGGCAGCTCCGTGAGCTCTGCGATTTCGTAGTACTCGTAGAGCAGCCCCGGCTCCAGCTGTACCGGATCGATGCGCTGGATCCATTCGGCAAGCAGATCCACCGCCGGGTCTTCGGCTCGTGCTTTTGCGAGCGGAGGCATCGCTAATGGCCCAATCGCAGCGGCTCGCTTCCACGCGGCCGACAAATCCGGCTCTCCCGGATAGATCACAGCGGTATCCGGGTTTCCGAGGTCATCTCGCACTCCAGTCCAGATATACGCCTGCGCAGCAAACGGCGTCGTGAACCGGGCATCGAACCCCGCGTTCGCTTCCCCGGGCCGATGGCAATACGAGCAGTTCGAATCAAGCCAGGAACGTGCCCGGTCTTCGAGCGATGCGGAGACGTTCTCGAGCGCTGGCGATGCGGGCATCGTCGAAATCGTTGCCTCGTCGAGAGGCTCGAAGAAAAACCCGAGCTCGTTCCATACGCCGAGCTGGCTTCTGACGCGCATCGAGCCCGGATACGAGACGTCGCGATTGAGTTGGTGGGTGCGCAGGCCGAGGGCACCGCCCGAGCCTTCCCGATGACAAGTCAGGCAGTCACTGCGCGACGGGAAGTACCAGGATTGTTGGCGAACCGTGCCGTCCGCCTCTCGAATCCCGTAGTCCGCGCTCGCATCGGCCGCTAATAGCTCGGCATCGCTCAGGTCGTCGAGCCAGCGGTAGGTGACCCCGTACCATCGATCATCGACACCGAGCACCAGGAACCGGGTTTCCAATCGCGCGGTCTTCGTCGTGTCGCTTTCGTCCAACGCAAGCTCGAAATGCTTCATGAGCACCGTGCCAGCCGGAAACTTCCAATTTCCAGTCAGCGAAGGCTCGATCTTCTCATCGTCGCTGTCACGTTCGCCGTCGCTCGGAAGCGCGATGAAGCGAGTCTTGACTGCACCATCCGACCAGAAGGGTTGATTGAGCTCGTACGGAAGCCAAACGTCGCTCGGCACGGCGCCTTTCAAGTCCGCGAACGCTCCGATCTGGGACAAGAGCGCGGGGGGATCGGGCACCGGCTCTTCATCGATGCGCGCAAGCGTGTAGAGCGGCTCCGTGCCTGCGACGGTGCCCATGTAGATTTCACCGCGGTTGTCCTGGCCCCAGGTGCCGAGATTTCCCGCCGTGAAGTCGGTGAGGTACACCTTGGTCGCCAACATCGTTTCTTCATCGAGCGAGATGGCCCAAATGCGATTGGTCGCATAGTCGCCCGCAAGATAGTCTCCAACGAGCTCCGGGAACTTCGAGCCTCGGTAGACATAGCCGCCGATGACGGCCCTCGCTTCTTCACGCGTGAAATCGATGACCGGGTCGGTCAGCTCTCCCAAAAAGGAATCCGGCTCGGGACGCACACCAGCGATCATTCCCTCGCGAAAGGGCCAACCGTAGTTGTTTCCGCACTCGATCAGGTTGATCTCTTCGCGCGTCGCTTCGCCCACTTCGCCGGACCAGAGCCTATCGGTGACCGGGTCTCGCGCGAGCCGGTGGGGATTGCGGTGTCCTATCGAACAGTACTCTTCGAAAGCCCCACCATCGGCATCCAGCCAAGGGTTGTCATCGGGAATGCAGTAGTACCTTCCGGAGACCTCGTCCGCTGAATCGAACGTCCGCCGAGGCAGGTGGCTCCCTGGGGGGCAGCTCCAAGTTCCATCCTCTTGCTCGGTCACATCGACGGCAAGCCGCAGAGTTCCACCTTCGAGGGTATCGATGATGTCTTGCGCAGTGTCGTAACGGAACTGATCACCGATCGTGACGTACAGATTGCCATCGTCTCGAAAAGCCATCCCTCCGCCCCGGTGAGAGTCGTTATGGAGGCGGATGTTGATCAGCACCTGTTCGGTGCTCGGGTCTCCCGCAAGGCCGGGACCGAATACTTGGAATCTCGAAAGCCGAAGATACGTGTTGAAGAATCCATCGACCGACCCTCGGGGATATGCGTCGTCGCAAGCAGCGAGGTCCGCGGCGTTGCCGGACACGTCGAGTGGACAATGGGACGAGTAGTACACGTAGAAGGTTCCCCCGAAGGGAGATTCCTCGTCGCCAAACGCAGGGTGAAACACGAGCCCGAGAAAACCCCCATCCCACACGACGGCGACGCGGTCGCGGAGATCGAGAAAAGTCTCCGTCGCGACTGCGTCGGGTTGATTGGCGAAAGTCACCACCAGTCCGTTGCGCGAACCGACGTAGATCCGATCGTCATTCGGGGCCGAGGCGATGACCAACGTGTCGGTGAGAGCGATGTTTGTAAACGCGGGCT
>DATIUW010000217.1:0-3325 GCA_035466435.1 Polyangiales bacterium
GGGCCTATTTGGCGTGTGCCCGAAGCTCGTATCCGCCAGCGTGACCCCTGGCGGTTAGGAAACTTCTCGAGCGACTCAGCGTCTGCGGAAGCGGGGTGAGCCCACGGCAGCCACGCTCTAGTCCAGGAACTCGACTTCGCCCGTTTTCATGTCGTACAAGCCCCCGACGATCATCAGATCTCCCGCGGCTTCCATTTCCCTGACGATTTCGCTTCGTTGTCGAATGTCTCGGATAGTCTGGCGAACGTTTTCTTCTGTGACCAAGTGAACGAACTCGTGGTTCTTGCTCGACTTGTCGCCCTCGTATTGCTTCGAGACGGTCTGCACCGCGGGCTGGATGTTCGCCAGCATGGGGGTGATGTTGCCGAGCTCGACTCCATCGATCGCGCCCATGACCGCGCCGCAGTCCTCATGCCCAAGCACGAGAATGACCTTGGCCCCAACGACTTTGGTCCCGAACTCCATGCTGCCGAGGATGTCGACGTTCTCGAAATTGCCCGCGACTCGCGCGACGAAGATGTCCCCAAGCCCGCGATCGAATACGTCTTCGACAGGCACTCTCGAGTCGAGACAAGAGAGCACGACCGCTTTCGGAAACTGGCCGGTCGCGGCAGCCCGAACTTGTGCGGAGTGGTCCCGCACGGTCAGATCGCCGGCCGTGAATCGCCGATTCCCAGCTCGAAAGGACTCGACGATCTCATCCGGTCTGAGATTGTCTCGCTCCTCCTGCGTAAGCACGGTCTCTACGCGCGGGGTCGGCGTCGTCCTGGCCGCCTCCTTGTCGCAAGCTTGCGACAGCAAGACAACAATGGCAGCAGCGGTGGTCAATCGTATCGTCATTAGCAACTCCTTTTGATAGAAGAACTGGGTCTGAAGTCTATTGGGTCTCCTGCGCGCTCGGGGAGCGGCCGCCGTACGAGACGAAGAAGTTCAGCGATAGGGCGTGTGCGATCCGATTGGGCTCGCGCGACAAGAAGACATTGAGGTAGCCGACCTCGACGCGGAAGAGGGCTTCGAGCGCGAAGACAGCGAGCCCCAAGAAGGCGCGGTTCTGATCGAAGCCCTGCGCCGCCCAGCCCGCTCCGCGCATACCAAGGAAGACCTCGTCGAAGAATGCGATCCCGATGGGCAGCCGCTGCGTCGGCCGGTAGTTCAACCGGACGAACTCACGAAAGCGGTGGGACGTTCCGGACGAATCCGGTTGAAAGCGCTGCTCCAAGCGAGTGCGCGACTGGAGGAGAAGCCCCGGGACCCGCCTGAAATCGAGTGTGAGCTGCTCCCAGACGCGATGCTCGTCGCGGAGCCCTCCTGTCGCATCGAGCCACGTCGGCGTCCAAGCGTAGCCTAGCCAAAGAGAAGCCCACGGCGTGAGCGCGACGCCAACGCCGGGACGAAGAATGGCGACCGTGCCCACCTCGCTGCGACGCGCGTGGGCATCGAACCAAAAGGTCAGGGTTGGCGTATCGGAGAGCAGCTGGCCCGTGAAGAACGTGGCCGTCCAGATCTCGAAGTCCGACTCGGTCTGGGCCGAAGCGCTTGCCTCGGTAGCCAGGCCGATGCCGACCAAGAGGACGAACAACCGCTGACAAGCGCCTCGGTCGGAACCCCTTCTCATGTTCTCATGGCATGGCCGGCTTCTCACCAGGTCACCTGACGAGGCTACATTCCTCGCCTGGGACCAAGCCGACCGATCCAGGGAAGGTCGGTGGGTCAAACTGTTCCGCGCCAATGCTCGCTACATACTCTTGCAGGGCCCCCCATATGGCGGTGAAGTCCTGCTCCGCGTCCGTCTTGGCAGTCGGATCTTCGGGGCCTTCGCGCGATGCCATGAGCTCATCTCGGGCCTCGAGGAGCACGTCCAGCGCTTCGTCGGGCCAGGTCGCTAGGGTCATCGCTGCGCTCACCGGGTTCCCGTCGATCAATCGCACTGTGCCGTCGACGTTGCGCTGATCGATCCCTTGGTTGATGTCGAGCATGTTCTGCAGCCTTTCGCACTGGACCGAGTCAGTCGTTTCGTACGATTCGAGCAGCGCGTCTTTCGCCGCGCGCTCGATGGCCTCTTGCTGGGCGGCGCTGAGTCCATTCCAGACGTCCTTGTCGATGTGTATCCACGCCATCAAGTACGGCTGATGCCAACCCGGGCTATGGACGTAGCGTCCACCGACCTGACCGATGTTTTGCGAGCAGTTGGATACAGTGCCATCGGGGATCGGGAACGGGAGGGCTGGACTACAATCCAGATCACCGGCATCGGGATCGCCGAGGGGTGATTCAGCGGTGGCCTCCTTGATCGGGAAGAACTCGATGAAATCGTCAGACGGGACCGTGAACTCGAAGCCCTGGATGACGCGTCTTTGCATCGGCAGCAGCACCGATTGCCCTCCCACGGGTGGGAAGAACGTCAGCGTTCTCTCGGGAATCACCTGACGATCGACGAGCAAGTTGCAGGCGATATCCAAGACCTCTTCGGGTTCATTCAGGTAACGGAGTCTCCAGCCCGAGGTGCATAGGCCTTCGATGCCAACACCTTCCCCTTGGCTCGCACACTCCGCATCGCCCTCGTTGCAGTCGGGCGTCCCGATCGGCTGCGGGAAATAGCCCGATACTTGCTCGGTGCTGCCGATCACCGGCAGAACGATCTGTGTTCCACCCCGCCTATCGAGTACGAACTGGGCCAGCTCGATTCCATTGCCGCTGAACCCCTCGAATTCGATCTGGGCCTCGTACAGGAAGTCGACCATCTGCTCGAACCGAACGCCAAATGGCCACGAGTTGTACATGAAGCCCCAGCTCAGTCTCGAAAAGAGCGGTTCGGGCCCATTCTTGTTCGCAAACTGAATGCCCGCTTGGAGGGCGTTCAGCTCTCGGCCCGTACTTTGGTCGGGTTGGAAGACGACCTTTCCGATGTCTTTCGTGTACTCCTCGACGTTCTCGATGAAAAATCGCATCGCGCCGTATCCGGGATCCCGCGGATCCGTGGACGTGCCGGTGCCGCGCCCGATGCTGGGAACACTGCTGTACTCGTTATAGGGAATCACGACGTCGTCGTCGCCGTTGCCACCGTCGTCGGAACATCCGAGGGCTAACGAGCCAATCAAGGCCAGGGACCACAAAAGGGAAAAACGCGTGCGCATGCTGGGCTCCGTCTAAGCTGGTGGGCCTAGTAGCAGTCGGTGAGAACAGCGACTACGTAATTTCGGCCAGTTGAAATGGCTGAAACAATGGCGTACGATCCTCACCGCAACGGATAAGCTTGACGCGTCTCGTCTTCAACGACTTCGAAGCCTTCGCCGAGACGATAAAGGAAGCGTCCGTGATGGTCCGG
>DATIUW010000218.1:0-4119 GCA_035466435.1 Polyangiales bacterium
CCCCTCACCGCGGTGACCGAAGCGCTGCGCCTTCGCGCGGTGAACGTCCCCGCCGGAACGACCAAAGGCGAAGGGGATGCACGGCTCGTGCGCGGCATGACTCGCGTCGACGACGTCGAGGAGCTCGGCGAGGTCGTGATCCGCCCAAGCACCCGTGGGGGCTCGGTGCGCGTGCGCGACGTCGCAGACGTCTACGATACGTTCGCGCCTGGCAAGTACAGCGGCCGAGTCAACGGGGAGCCGGCGATCGTGTTGACCGTCCGGAAAGAGGAGCAAGCCGATAGCATCGACATCAGCGAAGAGGTGCATGCGCTCGTCGAGAGGCTGCGTCCGAATCTCCCGCCCGGCGTGAAGATCGATTTGTTCGGAGACGCTGCAGCCGAGGTGCGGCACTCCTTGGGCGCGCTCTACGCGAATGCGGCGGTCGGCCTCTTGTTGGTGTTGCTTCTATTGTGGGTAGCCGTCGGTGCACGCAACGCGACGATGGCTGCCGTGGGTCTTCCCGTCGCCATCGCAGGCGCGATCGTCGCCATGTACGTGATGGGCATCACCATCAACATGATGTCTTTGCTCGCGCTCATCCTGTGCCTGGGCGTCGTCGTGGACGACGCGATCATCATCATCGAGAACATCTACCGGCACATGGAGGAGGGCGTTCCGAGACGAAAGGCCGCGATCATCGGCACGAAAGAGGTCTTTTGGCCGGTGGTCGCCTCGACGCTCACGAGCTGGGCGGCGTTTTTGCCCTTGTTGCTGATGCAGGGCGTCCTGGGGGATTTCTTCGCCATCATACCCAAGGTCGTCGTGGCATCGTTGGCTGCATCGCTGGTCGAAGCGATGTTCGTGCTGCCGAGCCACATGGCCGAGTTCGGAAAGCTCGGGCGTCTCGAGACCGCCTCGTCGGGGCCTCCGAAGACTCGGCTTCAGCGATCGGGGGCGCGCATCTTGAAGGTCTACGAACGCCTGCTCCGATGGTCGCTCGAGCACCGGGGTGCAGTCGTTGGCGGCGCCTACGCTGTTTGTGCGCTCATGGTGGTCGTGGCGTTCACCGCCAAGGACGTGATCCTGCTCACCGAGGGCGACCCGGACATGTTCGACGTGCGGATCCACATGCCGACCGATGCGTCCAAGCAAGAAACCGAAGCGCTACTCGCCAAGCTCGACCGACGAATCATGGCCCTCGAAAATCCAGATGTGGAAGCCACGGTCGCCGTGCGTGGAATGACGCGAACGGACATGGGTGTGAGCACGGGCGATCATCTCGGGATGGTGACCGTGTTCGTGGTGCCCGCGGCCGAGCGCAGCAGCATGCAGGGGGGTCGGGAGCTCGTGAGCCAGGTGAGCCGGCTTTTCGACGACGTCGTCGGGCCAACGCGTCTCGAGGTCGTCGAGGTGCGCCCGGGGCCCCCGCGAGGTGCGCCGGTTGCGGTTCGCATTCGGGGAGATGAGCACGAAAGGCTCGTCGAGCTCGCCGAGCAGGTGCTGGCCGAGGTTCGCGTGACGCCGGGAACGCGCAACTCCAATCACGACTACGAGCTCGGCAAGCAGGAGCTGCAGATCAAGGTCGACGAGCAGCGCGCGGCCCTTCACGGGCTGACGCCGGAAATGGTCAGCGCCTGGCTGCGAAGCGCGTTTGGCGCGACGCCGGCGTCGACTCTGCGCGAAGGCGACGATGAAATCGACATCGTCGTCCAGCTTCGCGAAGACGTGCAGGAAGACCCTGCCCGCATCGCGTCGCTCCAGTTGATGGCGCCCAATGGCGACCAGATCGCGATTCGTGAAATCGCAGAGGTGTCCCACGGAAGAGGACCCGGCGTGATCAGGCGGTATCAGCAAAAACGGGTCGTCAGCGTGTTGTCGGGGATCGACGAGGAGGTGACCAACAGCGGCGAGGTCAACTCCAGGCTCCAGGAGAAGCTCGCATCGCTCGAAGCCGCCAACCCCGACGTTCGCTTCGAATACGGCGGTCAGTTCGAAGAGACCCAGGAGTCCGTCGATTCTCTCTTTGCGGCGTTCATCGTGGCGATGCTGCTGATCTATACGATCCTGGCGACTCAGTTTCAGAGCTTCTCCCAGCCCATGGTGGTCATGGCGGCCATTCCATTGTCGTTCATCGGCGTGGCCGGAGGCTTTCTGCTCGACACCAAGCCGATCGGGCTGATCGCATTGGTTGGGCTGGTCGGTCTGACCGGAATCGTGGTCAACGATTCGCTCGTATTGGTGGATTTCATCAACAAGAGGCGGGATCGCGGCATGCTCCTAGACGAAGCCATCGTCGAATCGGGCAAATTGCGGATGCGTCCGATCTTTCTCACGAGCGTGACCACGATTGCCGGCTTGTTTCCTCTGGCGCTGGCGGGGGACAGCCTTCCGCATCTCGCTCCCATGGCGCAGGTGATCGTGTATGGGCTGACCTTCTCGACACTGCTGACTCTATTGGTGGTGCCTTGCCTCTACCGGCTCGACGTCGACTGGGCTTCGCGGGCGTCGGCATGGTTGGCCCCACTCGGACGCTGGGCCACCGACCCGGGTGCGGCCGTGCCCGATGACTCGGCCGACACCACTGCCGAGTAGCGCTTGGCAGGCGGCCCAGGGAGCTGCTACGCGCACGGCATGGCGAAGCGTTTCGAGAACCAAGTGGTCTGGGTCACTGGCGGCGGGAGCGGTATCGGCCGGGCGCTGGCGCTGGCGTTCGCCGAAGAGGGCGCCACGGTCGCAGTCTCAGGCCGACGCGAAGATCGACTGGAGCACGTCGTCGAGGAGATTCAGTCGCACGGCGGCAAGGGACTGGCGGTTCGATGTGACGTGACGGACGAGGCTTCGGTGGCCGAGGCTGTCCAAAGAATCGTCCGGACTCTGGGTGCGCTCGATGTGGCGGTCGCCAACGCAGGTTTTTCGGTGGCCGGCCGAATCGAAAAGCTTTCCGCTGCCGATTGGCGCCGGCAGCTCGACGTGAACGTCATCGGGGTCGCCATGACGGCCCGCTATGCGATTCCGCATCTGCGGGAGCGAAAGGGCAGGTTGGCTCTGATCGGAAGCGTGACGTCGATGCTCCCGACCCCCGGGGTCGGCGCCTACTCCGCGTCGAAGTATGCGGTTCGCGCCATCGGGCAGACCCTCGCCGTCGAGCTCCATGGGACCGGTGTGACCTGCACGACGATTCATCCGGGCTACATCGAAAGCGAGATCGCCCAAGTCGACAATCAGGGGCGCTTCGATCCATCCCGCGAAGACCGTCGGCCGAAGAATCTGATGTGGCCCGCAGACAAAGCGGCCCACGTCATGGTCGATGCCATCGCCAAGCGAAAGCGCGAGTACACGTTTACAGGTCACGGAAAGGTCGGCGCGTTCGCGGGAAGGCACATGCCGGGCCTCGTTCACTTCGGCCTCACCCGCGCCAAGAAGTAGGATCGAGGGATCTCTACTGAACGACGAACCGGAACATGAAGACCAAGTAGGTTTCCTTGCGTCCCCGGAGGTCCTGTCGGAGCGCGCCTTCGAAGCCGACTTTGCCTTTGTTGAAGCCGACGCCGGCAGTCATTTGATTGAGATCGCGGCCGCTGTCCCGGCGGAAGCCGATGCGAAGAGGCACCATCTCCCCAGCGACGTAGCTCACCCCTCCACCTGCAATCAGCTCGGATTTGTCGAACGTCGAGACGTCGACCAGGACGTCTCCGCCCAGGGTGAAGCTTTCGATCGGTGTCAGGCTCACGCTGCCGCCCGCGATTTGGGGTGCTAGCGCGGAGTTGGTACGGATCAGGTTGTAGCCGAGGCCCGCAATCTTGAGCCACGGAAGCGGGGTAATCGTGATCGACGCGTCCATCGTGATCCGATCGAGCGAGGGACCAAGGCGTTGTTCGTCACTTCTGTCGGGGCGGATCCTGGCCCAACGCACCCCGAGACCGAGGCCGAGCTGGGGAATTGCCTGAATCCCGATGCCCGAGCGCCAGTCCCAGCCCTGGTAGCGCCGATCCGTCCCGCTGAACACGCCTCGAAAGCTAGTGCCGAGAGCGATGCGCTTGGCCGTGGTCGAATCGGCGACGGAGCTGCCGATGGTCCAGTAGGTGCCGCCGTCGCCCTTGCTGCCTGGAATGATCTGAGAAAAGGCTTCGATCTGAT
>DATIUW010000219.1:0-1764 GCA_035466435.1 Polyangiales bacterium
CCAGCGCCCGTGAGCGCCGATGCCGATACCGATCAGGCGGCTGAAGCGATTGACTTCGCAACCACAGCAGAGGGTGGCGTTCCGGCGCAAGCGGCGCCGAGCGACGTCGCCGTCGATGCGGTCCAGGCGAGCATGACCAGAGCCGCCGAAGAGATCGATGCCGGCGTCACGGACGCCTACCAGCTCACGTTTGGTGACACGTTCGACTGGGTGCAGCTCGCCTCGGGGGAGTGGCTGAAGGGTGAAATCAAGCGCATGCGTGACGACGTGCTCGAGTTCGACAGCGACAAGCTCGGCATGCAATTCATCGACTTGGCGGATGTGACCCGGCTGCACTCTCCAAACGTCAACACCTACGTCTTCGACGATCGCGTGAGCGCAACGGGGCTCGCCGTCATCACGCCGGACAAGGTCGCAATTCAGACCGAGGAAGGCACCCAGGTCTTCGATCGAACCGAGCTCGAAGGAATGTTGGAGGGAGGCGAGCGAGAAAAGGACTGGTGGTCCATGAGCCTCCGTTTCGGTCTCACCCTCAATCGAGGCAATACCGATCAGCTCACCTACGACGTCCTCTTCAAAGTCCGCCGCGAAGATGAGATGACCCGCATGGACCTCAGCTACAATGGCACCTTCGGCAAGACCGATGGGGTCAAGAACGTCCAACGGCACCTGGCGGAGTTCGACTTCAAGGTGTTTCTCTCCGATCGGTGGTTCGTGACGCCGGTTTTCGGCCAGCTTCTCAACGATCGATTCCAGAACATCAAGCTCAGGGCAACCCCTGCGGCCGGCGCAGGCGTTCACATCATCGATGCGCCGAACGTGAAGTGGGACTTCCAGACGGGTCTCGGTTACCAGTACTTGAAGTTCCTGGATGACTCCCAAGTGACGGGAGACGACCCGCAGCACGACGTGTTCGTGCCGCTCTACACCTACGCGGACTTCGACATCACGGACGACGTCGATCTGACCTTGAGCTGGCTCACGAACCTCGTGGTCACCGAAATCGGCAACACCAACCATACCGGCAAAGCCGACCTCGCGATCGAGCTCACGAGCGTCATCGATCTCAACGTGGCATTCCTCTTCTTGCGCACCGAGCAACCGGCGCCGCCGCCCGATCCGACGGCCCCTCCAATCGAAAAGAACGATTACCAGCTAGTGGTCGGTGTTTCTCTCGAGCTGGGATAGGGTCATCGAATGCCCCGAACGCGCTCGAACGCTCTCATTGCCGCAGCCAAGCGCTGGGCTGACGATCACCGGGAGCTCGTGATCATCGGCGCAGCCTTACCGCTGAGCACGCTCGCAACGGGATGGGACGCGGCCAAGGCGTGGCTCGCCGAGCCGATCAGAGCAGAAGGTCACGACGCACGCGTACGACGCGTGAGAGACGACGTCCTGCGGTATGCGGCAGCACGGCGGCAGGGCCAGGCCTGGGCGCAAAAGCCGCTCCGCACCGATCGCAAATCCGCAGCTTCCCTCAATACTCGAATGGCTGACAAATCGAGCTCACAAAAGGTCCGAATGAGCGACCTGACCGCGATTCTCGGCGTCGACGAGCAAAAGGGCATCATTCGGCTCGAGCCGTTTGCGACCGTCGGGGACGTCGCCAAGCACCTCGACCAAATGGGGCTTCAGCTCGAAGCGACGATCGAGATGAAGGACGCGACGCTTGGCGGCCTGGTCATGGCTCTCGGAATGACGACGCATTCGCACGTTTGCGGCTTTGTACACGACACCGTCACGGCTTACGAGATCGTGACGGCC
>DATIUW010000220.1:0-15277 GCA_035466435.1 Polyangiales bacterium
GCCGTTGGTGCATCACGCGCAGCGCGAGGTCACGTTCAAGATCGTCTATTACGGCGTCGGCTTGGGGGGTAAGACCACCAATCTGGAGGCTTTGCACAGCCAGACCCGCCCCGAGCTCCGAGGCAAGCTCGTCGCGGTCAATACCGAGGCGGAGCGCACGCTCTTCTTGGATTTCCTTCCTCTCGATCTCGGCACGTTTCGTGGATACAGGATTCGTCTGCATCTGGTGTCGGTCCCAGGTCAAATCGCCCAAGACTCCACACGCCAATTGGTGCTCCGCAACGTCGACGGCATCGTGTTGGTGGTCGACAGCCAGGCCGATGCCATCGAAGGCAACAACTACAGCGTCCGCAATCTCGACTACAATCTCAGGCTCCACGGGGTGGACGCCGATCGTGTCCCGCTGGTGATCCAGTACAACAAACGAGACTTGCCCGGAATTCTCGATGTGGAGGAGCTGGGCAACCGGCTTGGCGTTCCCGAAGGGGTTCCCGAGCTCGTCGCCTCTGCGCGGCAAGGGTGGGGCGTTTTCGAGACCGTCAAGACGGTCGTGCGGATGTGCATGCACCAGTTGGGCGATCCCAGCGAGCACCGCGAAGGCCGAGTCGAGTGCCTATTGCCCGAATCTCGCGACCGCTTCCGTCCGAGCGGTCCCGTGTCCATGATTCACGCGTTGGCGCCGGAGCAAGAGCTGGATCTGGACGATCTCGAGATCGTGCACGGCGGTTGAGGCCATGAAGGCCTCCGGCACCGAAGCGGCATCGCGTCGCGTCCAGTTGGTCGCGCCGACCATCCAGATGCTACCGGTGCGAACGCCGACGCTGCCTCCTGCAACACACACCAACACGTTCTTGGTGGGCACCGGCGAGGCCGTCCTGGTGGAGCCCGCCACCCCCTACCGCGAAGAGCAGGACGCGATGGCCGAGTGGGTGCAGGGCGCGCGCTTGCGGGGGGTCGAGCCCATCGCAATCCTGGCGACGCATCATCATCCCGATCACGTCGGCGGCGCGATGGCGCTTCGAGATCGTCTGCAACTTCCACTCTGGGCACATGCGCTGACCGCGCAGCGGCTCGATGGAATCGTCGAGGTGGATCGCGCCATCCAAGATGGCGAGCGAATCGAGCTGGAGGGCCCCGTAGCGACTTCACTCACCGCCGTACACACGCCAGGCCATGCCCCAGGGCACCTGTGCTTCATCGACGAAGCCAGCGGCATGATGATCGCAGGGGACATGGTCGCCTCGGTCGGAACCATCATCGTCGAGCCGACCGACGGTGACATGCTCCTCTACCTCGAGTCGTTGCGAACGATGTCGAACCTCGAGCCAACCGCGCTCCTGCCTGCGCATGGCGACGTGATTCGCGACCCGCAGGCGATTTTGAGCTTCTACATCGAGCATCGCCTGATGCGCGAAGGCAAGGTGCTCGAAGCGCTGAGGTCCAGAGGCGTCCCGTCGAGGCCCCGACACCTGGTTGCAAGCGCATATGCCGATACGCCGAAGGCCCTGTGGCCTCTGGCCCTCGGCTCGATCGAGGCCCATCTCATCAAGCTCGAGCGGGAAGGGCGCATCTCGAAGCAGGGCGATCGCTGGGCGCCGCTGATCTAGCAAAGCGCGGGAACGCCACAATCGGTGCACACCCTCACTGACGCACCGACTCCGGCAAGCGAACGAACACACCGCTCGAAGTCTCGCGGGGCCTCACCGTCACCAACTCGAGGCTCGAGCCTTCTCCTCCGTCCGGGTGGCGGGCGGTGAGCCAAACCGACCCGGCAGGCACCCCTCGAAGCTGGAACTTGCCGCGAGCGTCCGTGAGCACGGCGCGATCCCACCGCGGAGGCTCGCCCCACGCGACCTCGGCGCTCGCCACCGCCTGGCTGTGCGCGTCGAGAACCTCCCCCACGATGATCCCACCGGGCTGGAGATCAATCGTCTCCAGGGTTTGTGGCCGATCGACGTAGCGTGGGGCCTCGATGACGACGCGGCGCGCTTGGGTTTCGTACTCGGGATGCACGAACGAGACTTCGTAGGTGCCGGTGGGCATTTGGTCGAAGACGAACGTTCCATCGGGCCGTGTCTTGGCATCGGCTCGTGCGGGGCCCCTCAGCGATACGTGCACGTTCTGTAGTCCCTCGCCGTTCCAGTCGTCGAGAACACGACCGAGCACCGTGACTCCAGCCGACATCACCACCCTGACGTCATCGACATCGTCGATTTCGGCGAGGCGCGCCGTGCTGAAGCTGGGGTGCTCCGCCCTGAGGCTGAATGGCGGCTCGGGCAGCGCGGCCACCGAGAAGGTGCCGTCGGCGTCGGACTTCGTGCTCCGACGAACCGGGGTTTGCGGATCGTTGGAAGTCACGGTCAGCAGCGCACCGCTCACCCCGAAGCCAGCCTCGTCGACGACGCGTCCTCGCAGGGTGTAGAGCGTGCTTTCGAGTGGCAGCTCGATCGTGACGAGGCTTTCGTCGTCGATGGAGAGCGTCTCGCGGGCTGGAGGCAGCTCATAGGGGCGCGCGGTCAAGCTCACCCGGCCGCGAACGCCACGAAAAGAAAACGAGCCGTTCGAAGACGTGATCGAAGTTCGCGCGAAGCGCTCGCCTTCGGCGCGCAGCTCCACTGGGATTCCTTCGAGGCCACGACCTCGTTCGTCGACGACGCGTCCGACCACCTCGGCACCTCGCCTCATCGTCAGCTCGATCCCCATCGCGGTTGCGCCGGGGCCGACGCGAACGACCTCGGACTCGGTGGGCGCGTAGTCGTCGTGGTCGGCTGCGATCGAGTAGGACCCTGGGCTCAGGTCGGATATCGAAAAGCTTCCATCGCTTCGCGCGGTGACGCGCCCAGCCAATGCTCGCGCTCCCGCTCCTGCGGCGGAGATGGGCGGCACGGGTCCCAGGGTGACGCCTAGCGAGTCGCTAGCAGATGCAGCCGCGGGCGTGTGCTCGTCACCGAACGCTGCCACGAACGCTCCGCCGATGGGCCGGCCCCGCTCGTCGATGACGCGCCCCTCGATGGTGGCCGCGGGATCGAGACGCACAGTGACCGGAGAGTCCCGTTCCGCGTATTGCAACGGGCCCGCCGGGACGTAGCGCTCCGCGTCCACGTACAAGCTGTGGCCGTCCCGCACGATGCCCGAGATCTCGAATCCTCCCCGCTCGTCGGTCTCGACTCGTCTGGCGTGCAGACCGAGCAGGCCGGTGACGAGCGTGACCTTGGCGCGGCGGACGGGCCGGCCGTCGTGTCCGTCGATCACGCGTCCGGTCAGCGTCCAGCCTCGAGCGAGCTGCAGCGCGAACGCCCGCTGGACCCCCGGATCGAGGATCAGCCCTTGGACCGCGGGAGCCACCCAACTGCCCTTGGAGGCACGCAGCTCGTAGATCCCCGCGGGGATGCCCGGCCAATGAAAGCGTCCGTCCGCGTCGGTCTCCACGAAGCGGGCCGGCCAGAAGCCGCTTCCTGCAAGCGAGACCGTGGCGCCTTCGACCGGACGGCCGCGCTCGTCGTACACCCGGCCGTCGACTGTGGCGTGACCGGCATCGGGGCCGCTGGAGGTCTCGTCCGTCGGACGCAGGGCGCCGGAATCTACTGAAATCATCTGCCGTTTCGGGCTATAGGTGCCTGGAATTACGAAAGTAACCAGAACCAACAATCCCGAGATCGCGCCCGCCGCCCGCATTTTCACTGGTTGTATCTTCGATCCCCCGTTGGGGCGAGGCTGCATTGTTGCGGCAACCTCGGGTGGGTGCTACATCGCGCGTCGCGAAAGAGACCGAACCGGCCATGGCACAAACATGTGATTTCTGCGGTAAGAACCGCAACAAAGCCCACAAGGTGAGCCACTCCAACATCAAGACCAGGAAGTGGCAGCAGCCGAACCTGCAGTCGATTCGGGCCGTCGTGGACGGTCGCGTTCAGCGGGTCACCGCCTGCACGCGCTGCATTCGCTCGGGTAGGGTTGTCAAGGCCGCGTAGACGTCCCGAGGCGCGGGTTCCTCCCGGTTGCGACCCGGCTTCGATCATTTTGACCTTCCCGGTTGCTCCCGAGCACGCAGGCCAACGCCTGGACCGCTTCATCCAGCACCGGATCCCGAGGCTGTCGCGAACCCGGGCACAAGAGGTCGTTCGCGCCTGCGCGTACCGTCCGGATGGGACCCGGAGACGCGCCAGCGAGCGTGTGCGCGCCGGCGAAACCGTGTTGCTCGTGAGGCCTCCCTTCGAGGAGCCGATCGTCCCGATGTACTTCGACGTGCTCTACCAGGACGAGCACATCGTCGCGATCGACAAGCCGGCGGGCCTCCCGGTTCATCCGTCGGCCACCTATCACAAGAACACGCTGACCTCTTTGCTCAGGGAGCGCTTCGGCGAAGACGCCCCGCAGATCGCACACCGGCTCGACCGCGAGACGAGCGGGCTGCTCCTGTGTGGCCGCACTCATGCTGCAGAACGGGCGCTCAAGCTCGACTTCGAGAATCGGCGGGTCAGCAAACGCTACCTCGCGATCGTGCGCGGGGTCATGCCCGAGGACCACGGCTGCGTCGAGCTTCCCATGGACCGGGCCAAGGAGGGGCTGCATCTGCTGATGGAGGTGTCGCCCGAGGGAGAAGGTTACCCTGCGGTAACGCGCTACCGTGTCGTCGCGCGGCGTCAGGACGCGACCTTGGTCGCGCTCGCGCCGCAAAGCGGCCGGCAGCATCAACTTCGAGTGCACCTGAGCGCCCTCGGGTTTCCAATCATCGGCGACAAGCTCTACGGACCCGAAGGGTCTCAACCATTTCTCGACTACATCGAGACGGGGATGACGGAGGAGCTGCGGCGTCGCCTCGGCCATCATCGCCAGGCGTTGCACGCTCATGAGCTGGAGTTCCATCACCCTGAAGATGACCGGCCGATGACCTTGCGCGCCCCGCTTTCGGACGATCTGGTAGAGCTCTGGGGCGGCGTCTTGGACGAAAGGGAGCTAGCCGCCGGTCGCGTGCTAGGGTGACGCCGTGCGCATGCCGCTCGCAATCATCGCCTGCCTCGCGATCGGATGCGCAGGTAGGCAGCCGAATGCTCCGCCCAGCGAATTCAAAGCCTCGGACGCTGCGCTCTTCGACGACGCAGTCGATCTGGTGGAGTCTCCCGCCGTGGTCGACGATGCGTGGGCTACCTTCGCACGTCGTGTGGAGAGGGCAGACCTCATCGCGGTGATTCGTGTCGAGTCGTTGAGCTCCGATCTCGTGCGCCGACGGTCCGCCTATCGACTCGCGGTGCGGATCGAGGAGCGCCTCAAGGGCGGCCACGTAGGAGATCTGATCCTGCGGGTCGAGGACCAGCAACCCGGATATCGGACGGTGCAGGCGAACGAGGAACGCTTGCTACGCGATCCGTTCATCGCGTTCGTCAAATGGGAGACTGACACGGGCTCTTCGGAGGCGCCGATAGGCCATTGGCACTTGTCCCCTGCGTCGCAAGAGGCTCGTCAGCAGGTGGAACGACTCTTGCGCGAGCCCGTTCGGAATGGCCCCTCTCAGGGCTCGACAGGCGAGCGTTGACTCACCGTTCGACGCGACCGAGGTCGGCGTCGTACACTACACGAGGAGTGATGTAGATGCGTATTGCAGCTTTGGCCTTTTCTTGTTTCTTCTTTCCCCTCGTCGGATGCGAGCGTGGCGCTCCGGCGCCGGCAGAGCATCACGCCGAGCATGCGGCACATGCCGAGCACGCGGCACACGACCACCACGACCACCACGAGGCAAGTCCGCAGGCTGCCGACGAAAAGCGCGAAGCGCCAGCCGGTCCGAGAATCGAGACCGGCATGTTCTTGCTTGCCGTGGCTCCAGCGCAGTCGGAGTACCGTGTGGGGAAGCCCGGTGAGCTCGAGATCGCGCTCGAGAGTCGCGGTGAATGGCACGTCAACGAAGAGTACCCCATCCGCGTCGACCTGAGCGCCGGACCGGCCCTGAAGCTCGAGAAGCAGGAGCTGGTCAAAGACGACGCAAAGGAGTTCGGCGAAGAGAAAGTCCGCTTCGTGGCTGGGCTCGAGCCATCCGCATCGGGAGAGCACGAAGTGCGCTGTGACGTTTCTTTTGCCATGTGCACCGACGAAAACTGTATCCTCGAGAAGCGGACGGTGACGATGCAGGTGGAGGTGGAGTAAGCGATGAGCGATGGGGGACTCAAGGCTGCGTTGGAGACGATTCGTCGAGAAGTCAAAACGCGGTTCGAGTCCGAGAAGCGTGTGCTCTCGTTCCGGGAGTACTTGGACCTCGTTCAAGCCAATCCGCGCCGGCATACGCGCGATGCGGCGAGGTACCTCAAAGACTGCATGGACTTTTTCGGCTCCTACGAGGTGAGCAAGCCGACCGGTACGTTCAAGCGTTGGAGGCTTTTCGATCTCGAGCTCGGGCGCCACGACAGCGGCCGCCAGGTCGAGCTCAGGTTGCGGGATCGTCTCGCAGGCCACGCAGCCGCGCAATCAGCGTTTTACCGGATCATGGATGGCTTCGAACGCGAAGGGCGCGCCAACCGCCTCGTGCTCTTGCACGGTCCCAACGGGAGCGCGAAATCCACCTTCGTTGCATGCCTGATGCGCGGGCTGGAAGCCTATTCGGAAACCGAGGACGGTGCGCTGTACCGTTTTTCGTGGATTTTTCCGCGCTCGCGCGAGGGAAGCGGCATCGGCTTCAGCACGGCATCCGACGAGCTGCTCGGTGAGGCGGATTCCTTCGCGCACCTTCCCGAAGAGAGAATCATCGCCAAGCTTCAGAGCTCGGTCCGAGAGCATCCGCTGCTGCTCCTACCACGCGACGTGCGCCAGCAGCTCATCACCAGCGCCTACGAGCAAGCCGGGGTGGCGGAGGCGGCACCCGATTGGGTTTGGGCCGGCCAGCTTGCACGCAAGAATCAGCAGATCTTTCAAGCGCTGCTGACCGCGTACCGCGGAGACCTCGATCGAGTGCTGGCCCACATCCAAGTAGAGCGCTTCTACATCTCGCGTCGATATCGGGTTGGTGCTGCAACAATCGGCCCACAGATGTCGGTCGATGCATCGGAGCGCCAGATCACGGCCGATCGGTCGATCGAGTCCCTCCCTGCCTCGCTCAGCGCGCTGACGCTGTTCGAGCCATATGGCGAGCTGGTCGACGCGTCCGGGGGCATCGTGGAGTTCAGCGATCTACTGAAGCGGCCTCTCGAAGCCTGGAAATACCTTCTGCTCGCCATCGAGAACGGCGAAGTGTCGCTCCAAATGTCGAACCTGCCGATCAATGCGGTGATGGTAGCCAGCTCCAACGAGCTCCATTTGAGCGCGTTCCGCCAGCACCCCGAGTACAACTCGTTCCGAGGGCGCATCGTTCGAATCCGCATGGGCTACCTTCTCGACGTCCACCGTGAGCGCGAGATCTACGACGGCCAGATCGTGCCGCAGATTCCGAAGCATGTCGCGCCACATACGACCTACGTGGCGGCTTTGTGGGCCGTGCTCACGCGCCTGCGCAGGCCAGATGCGGCGAGATTCGCCAGCAGCGAGCTCGGCACCATCGTGGCGTCGCTGACTCCGCTCGAAAAGGCCGAGCTCCTGGCCGACGGCGTGGTGCCAGCTCGCTTCGACGCCGACCAAGCCAAGATCCTGGCGGGCGGGGTTGCCGAAGTGCTGGAGGAAGGCGCCACCGCGTCTGATTACGAGGGCATCAGCGGCGCGTCGCCCAGGGAGGTGCGCATGCTCCTGCTCGATGCAGCCGCGGACTTCAAGGATCCGTGCGTGTCTCCAGTCACGCTCCTCAATCGAATGGCCGAGTTTTGTGAGCGCGACGACTACGAGTTCTTGAAGGCACAACCCGACGGTCCATATCGGGACCACCGTGCCTTCGTGGATCAGGTTCGAGATCGTTGGCTCGACATCGTGGAGAGCGAGCTTCGAGCCGCGAGCGGCCTCATCGACGAAGGAAGCCCGATGACTCTCTTCGACCGCTACGTAAACCACGTATCGCATTGGGTGAAGAAAGAGCGAATCTACAATCCAGTCACCGGGAAGGACGAAAGCCCGGACCTCGACTTGATGAAGAGCGTCGAGCAGAAGCTCGACGGAGACGACCCGAAGGAGTTCCGCAACGAGCTCTTGAGCGCGATCGCGGCATGGGCGATCGATCACCCGGATGAGGACGTCGACTACGAGACGCTGTTCCCGCACTACATCGAACGCCTTCGACAGGCGTACTTCGGCGAGCGGCGGACCCAGGTCGGCGACATCGGACGCGCGATCGTGGCCCTCATCGACGAAGACGACGGCCTCGAGGAAGACCTCAGAGAAGCAGCCCAGCAGGCGTTGCAAGTCCTGATCGGGGTCTACGGATACCAGCGGTCGAGCGCCAAAGTCGCCCTCGGTGCGCTCATCGACGCTCGATACGACTGACGCTCGAGCTGACGAGCAGAGTCTCGGTCATCAATCCTCGGGGACCATCAAACGATCGGTGTCGGTGTCGATTCGAGCCCGCTGCACCTTCAGTGTCCCGGCGGCGATGGCATCACGGATCAATGGACGGGCCAAGAATTCCTCGATGCTCTTCTCCCGCTGGTCCACGAGGTTCGTCATCGCGGGGAATCGTTCTTCCATTTCGGGATCGGCTGCTGCGGCTTCGGCTGCGCAGTCCGTATGGGTGGTGAGAAGCACCAGGCGCACCCCGTTCAGGACGGCGAGCTCGAGCATTTCCTGCTCGGCCTCGGCGAGCACCGAGCCGGCCGTCCGAACCACGTAGTAGTACCGTCGGGTATCTCCGACGAGCTCGCTGGTGTCGATTCGCGCATCCATGCATGCCACGAGCGCTACCACCGGATGCCGTACGGAGCGTGGAAATTTCTCGCGCACGTCGGCTGCGAGATCGTTCTGGCGCTCGAGCTCCTCCCAGATTTCCTCCGGCGTGATCGACTCGTCATGGACGAAATCATAGTCCGCAAGCCGGTCCTGAAACCGGTATCCGAGATTGACCATCGCGCCTCCGAGTATGAACTTGGCCTTCGGGCTCAACGCGAACACCAGCAGCGCCGCGACGATCACGATCCCGATGCCGATGACCCAACCCTTTTTCCCTCTCATGCGGAGCGAGGGTACAATGAATCGATGTAATCTGCCGGTGATTTTTGGGGTAGATCGATACGGATCGGCTGCACCGACCACGCTGCGGCCGCATCAGCCCGCGATGAACTCGCCGATGGGTGTGTTGGTCTCGATGTCGCCGACACCCCACGTCGCGACCGGAACGCCGAACACCTGCTGCAAGGTCAGCGCGGCGCGTGAGGTTGGTGATCCCGCACCCCGAACGTGCACTCCAGTGCGAAGCTTGCCGCCGGCCGATCCCGCGATCAGCATCGGGATGTTCTTGGTCCCGTGGTCCTTCGGGAACTCCGTTCCGGAATGGGCGAAGACGGCGGTGTGGTCGAGAAGCGTCCCGTCCCCCTCCTCGATGGAATCGAGCTGGGTCAACAAGTGCTTCCAACAGTCCATGGCCTGAAGCAGGAAGCGCTGGCTCTTCGGCTGATATCCGAGCGCAGGGTCCACGAATTCGTCGTGCGTGAGCTGGTGGTACCCCACCGACTCTCCCTCGAAGCGGACATCGGTGAAGATGCGCCAGAGGTTGACGTTGAATACGCGCGTCTGATCGCAAGCGAGGGCGATGGTGAGCAAATCCGCGAACAAGTCGTGGGTCTCGACCACGTGGGTGATTAGCTGTGCGAGATTTTCGCGTCCGGGCGACTCTGGCAAGAAGCAAGCCGGCAGGTCGGGCGGCTCTTGCAACAACACGTCGAGCTGATTCTCTAGCTGCCGGATCGAGGTGAAGTATTGGTCCAGGCGCTGACGATCGTGGCTGCCGAGCTCTTGCTCGAGGCTCTTGGCCTGCTCGAGAACGCTCGACAGGACGCTCTTGCGAACCATGACCGCGGGATCGGGAACGAACGTGCCCGACCCGCCGATCTGGAAGTCCGAGCCGAAGACCCGTCGATAGAGCGCGATGGGCGAGCTCTCGGCAGGCGAGGGTGTGCCCGCGCTCTGAGCGCTCCATGCTTGGCCCCGACCGTCCGCGGTGATGTCGAGTTGGCGAAACCGCGTCGCAGTGCCGATGACGTTGGCGATCTCGACGTCGAAGGTTGCGCGCGGGATGTCGTTTGGGCTGGTGGGGGCGTGCCCGGTGAGCGTCACCATGGGCGGCGAGTAGTGGGGATGGTTGGTCTGACCGTTGACCGGGGTATCGAACCCGCTCAAGACGGACACTTTGCTTTCGAAACCCTCGAGGCCCCGAGCGAGCTCCGGAGGCAGGTCGTAGCCGCTGCCTTCAATCGTGGGCACCCAGCGCGCGGGGTTCATGCCGCAACCCCAAAACCAGGTGCCGAACCGGACCGGGTAAGCGCCGGTTTGTGCGAGCACGCGGCCGTTGCCGTCGAAGAGACAGTCGAAGAGTGGAAGACCCACGCAAACGGCCGCTCCGCCCATCATGCCCCGAAGGACTCTCCTTCTCCCGTATCGGGCGCTCATGAGCCTTCTCCCGTCACGGGTTGTGTTTCGCGAGGCCCCGAAGTGAAACGGAAGCCGTGCGTGAGCGCGATGTTCCGCATGAGCGTGACGACGTCGTACTCGCTATTCGCGAAATCTGCTTCGAGAGCTTCGAGCAGCTCGCCTTCACTGCGTGCGAAGAGGCGGCCGACCGCGTGCATGTAGAGCTTGCGCACCAGACAAGTCGTCAGCTTTGGTGTGTCACGAAGGACCGGATAGAAGCCGCTGATGTCGTCGAACTCGACGCCGTCGATGGCGCCGTACGTCTCGATCGTCACGCCGTTTTCTTCCGTGCGGAACTGACCGATGGCGTCGAAGCTCTCGAAGGGCAGCCCAATCGGATCCATGAGATCATGACAGGCCGCGCAGGCGGGATTGGCGCGGTGCACGGCCAAGCGCTCGCGCGCCGTCGCGCCCAAACCACTCTCCGGGGCCAGCGCTTCGAAGCTGACCTCGGCTGGAGGTGGCGGTATCGGGGTGCACAAGAGAGAGTCCAAGATGAACTCTCCACGCAAGACGGCCGATGACCGTGCAGAACGAGCGTGAAGGGCGAGGAAGCTCACGTGAGAGAGAATCCCGGCCCGAGGCCCGCCCTCGGGAAATTCGTATGCTTCCCAATCTTCCTCGACGGGCACGCCATACACCGGCCCGAGGTTCTTGGTCATGAACGTGCGCCGCGTGGTGAATAGGTCCCGATAATCGGCCCGCCGTACCAACAAATGATCGACGATGGTCCGAAGGGTTTGCTCCCTGGCGTCTTCGATGACTCCCATCGTGTAGCTGGGGAACGTCGTGGTGTCCTTATCCGCCGATGCCAGGGCGTCGAGCTCGTAGAGATCGGTGAAGAAGGCACGGATGCCTCGTTCCAGCCTCTCTTCGTCGGAGATCAAACGCTCTAGCTGTGCACGGTAGCCTTCCTCGGTATCGAGGTCGCCCTGGATCGCCGCCTGCAGCAGCTCCGGATCGGGACCGGTATTCCAGAGGAAATAGCTGAGACGCGAGGCCAGCGTTTCTGCCGTCAGCGGGCGGCCGGCATCGCTACTCGGATCAGCCGCCCGAGCGCGCTCTTGGATGAACAGAAAATCTGGCGAAAGAAGCCAGGATGCGAGAATCGACTCCAACCCGGCATGAAAATCGCCGAGGTCCTGCGTCGAAGCGCGCGCGAGCGCAACGTATGCTTCGGCTTCTCCTTCTCGAAGCGCCCGACGCAACACCATGGGCGCCACATTGGTGACGAGCTCGCTGGCACATGCGTCGTCAGGCCCGGTGGGCGAGGACGGCGAGCAGGCGAGCCACTGGCTTCTGAGCGGTTCGGACAATGCCGCGGCGGCCACCTGGCGAGCCGAGGCTTCGTAGCGCTCGAATCCTGCCGGGGTGATCGTGGCGGCGTTTGCGCCGAGTGAAAGCAAGCCTTCGACGCGGGTGTCTACTTCGGTCGGCGGCAGCACCTCTACCTCGTCACCGAAGATCGACTCGATCGTCGACAGGTACTGTTCCTTGGTCAAACGTCGCATGGACATCGGGCCGGGGACGTAGTCGTCGAGAGCTGCGGCGCTCGATTCGCTCGGCCCCGCCGGTCCTGAAGAGCTCGAGCAGCCGAGCCCGAGAGCAGCCACCAAGAGGATGAAAGGAGTGTGCTCGATGCGCATCGCTCAGTTTTCTCCCCCGTCGAGACCAGTCAGAAAGCCCGAGACGGCATCGACCTCGAAGATCGTGGACACCAGGTCGCAGTCGACGCCGTCCGAGGAGCCGTCGGCCCAAAGGCTCGCCGCGCACTGGAGCTCGCCGTCATTGGAGCCGATGGCGAGGACGATGCCACCGATGGTGTCGATCATGTTGTCGCGAGGCCACCACCCAGACAGCGTCGAGCTCAGCTCGAGCACGCCATCGGCGCGCTCCGTGAACGTGGCGCGAATCATCGCATCACGCAGCCGTAGGACCTTGTCCTCGATGATGATCAGATCGATGTCACCCAAGTTGAAATCCGTCGGGCCCGCAGTGAGAACGCCGTCGACGATTCGGCCGGAGAAGGTGGTTTGCCAGTCTGGGTTCGGCTCGACTGGCACCGAGGCTCTCGCGATGATGCGACCGTCCGTGCCTCGTAGCGGGACCTCGCTGACGTCGGTCACGAGCAACTCGATTTGGTCGTCGTTCTCGAGGCTGTCCACACCGGAGACGCGAATGCCGAAGTTGATGAGCCCCTCGGAGGGTGCGTTGGCCAGCACGCCGCGGGCAACTTGATCGGGGCGAATCGGACGGATCAGGTCGATGACGCCGAGGAATGCGTAGTCGACGCCTCTCGACCCGTCGGTGCTCAGGTAGTCGGCCTGCCCGCAGAGTCCAGCGTCGTCCACGGAGGTGATGCCGTCCAAGTCGAACCCGTTCACGATGGCATCGCTGAACAGGAGCGGGCGGTAGATGGTGTTGTCGGTCGTTCCGTCGAGGCCGCAGGGGTTGGGGACGTCCTCGTCGGACTGAGCGATGGGCTCGGGGTAGTAGAAGTTCAGGGAGGTTACGAGGAAATCGAATACGCCGTCGCGGTCTTCGGCCGGTGTCGGATCCCCTCCGGCGCCACCCGCGCCGGCGTCCGCCTCGTCCACGTCGGCGGTGCTGCCTCCGCACGCGGCTAGCAGGGCTAGGAGCAGCAAAGCAGTCGAGCGGAGACTCTTCTCGGAAACCGGGGCAGGCAAGACGCGCATGGATACCATCTTTTCCACTTGACGTGGGAGCACGGATGCTAAATAAATCAATCAATCGATTTACTGAACACGGGAGCCCCCATGACCACCCCCCCACCCAAAGCACCTTCCATAGCCGAGGGCGTCGCGCGCGCTGCTGGCAAGACGCTCGGAGCCTTGCAACAAAGGCTCGCGATTGTGGAGCAGGGGGCGCGCCCGTGATAGACACGTCCGAACGTTTCGAATCGGGTGGTCGATTCGATGGCAAGTCCCCAGTGAGCTCCCGCAGATACGACGCCGAGGCCTCGAAGGCCGACATCCTCGATGCCGCAGAGCGCCTGTTTGCTGCCCGAGGCTTTGACGGCGTCTCAACCGCCGCGATCGCCAAGGAGGCAGGGGTTTCCCAGAGTCAGATCCACTATCACTTCGATACCAAGCAAAAGCTCTGGGACGCGGTGTTTGCGCGTCGCTTTGCGGACTACTTCGCCGCGCAGTCTGCGTTGCTCGAGGACCGCGATATCGACGAAATGGAGCGCATGCGGGATTCGATCCTCTCGTACTTCCGCTTTTGCGAGGCCAATCCCGACTACATGAAGCTTCTCGGCCGTGCGCAGATCGACGCCATCGAGGGAGGCGAGGGCGAAGAGACCGAAGCGATGGGCGAGGAGCTCATGAGAAGGGGATCCGAGGTCATTGCCGCCGCGCAAAAAGCCGGCGCCATCCGTGATGACGTACGGCCCGAATTCTTGATCATCGGGTTTTTGTCCCTGGTGGGGCACTGGTTCATGGGAGGTCGCCTCTTCATGGGCGAAGCCGGCCACGACGACCCGGAGCAGCACGATCGCGAGTACCTGGACTTCCTGATCAAGGTGTATCTCCGCGGGATTTCGCCCTGAGCGGGACAACAAGAAGGTGAAAAAGACCATGCAAGCCGAAGTAAACCAAAATCAATCGATTGGCCGAAAGAAAGAAACGGTGCGCTACGACCGGGTTCTTCGGGATCTGAAGCAATGACTCTCGTTCACAAAGCATGGAGCTTTCACCGCGGTCTAACACTTGCCACCTTGTTGTCGGTCGCGCTCATCCTCCCGCCGCTCGTTGGCATGGTGCTCGACCCGAAAGTGATCGGCGGTGTCAACGCCTGGATCAAGCCGCTCAAGTTCGCGATCGCATCGGCGATTTACGCAGCGAGCTTCCTCTGGTTGCTCACCTTCGCACGTCGTCGACGCCGTCTCGCGCGTGCGCTCGGTCACGTCACTGCGGGTGTGTTGATTCTCGAGGTGATTCTGATTCTGATGCAAGTCGTCCGAGGTACGACCAGCCACTTCAACACGGCGACGCCGTTTGATGCCGCCGTCTTCAGCGTGATGGGCACGGCGATCACGGTTCTGGCGTCGATGAGCCTCGCCCTTGCCATCGTGCTTGCGCGAGAGCCGATGCCCGATCGAGCGCTTGGGGCCGGGATCCGCCTCGGCGTCCTCTCTTCGTTCTTCGGGATGATGGTCGCATTTCTGATGACCTCACCGACACCAGAGCAACTGGAAGCGATGCGGGCAGGTGCTGAGGTAACCGCGATCGGCTCGCATACCGTCGGTTTCCCCGATGGTGGGCCGGGTTTGCCATTCTTCGGCTGGAGCCTCGAAGGCGGCGACCTGCGTGTGCCCCACTTCGTCGGGATTCACGGGGTGCAGGCGCTTGCGATCCTGGGATGGATGCTCGCGCTTCCCACTGCACGCCGCCGATGGAGGGAGGCGCAGCGAGCCAGCTTGGTGCGCATCGGCGCCGCAGCCTACATCGGCTGGATCGGGCTCCTCACATGGCAGGCGCTTCGTGGGCAGTCGGTCGCCTCGCTCGATGGCCAGACCGCGACTGCCTATGCCGTGCTCATCGGCGGCGCATCTCTTGCGGCGTGGCTCGTGGCGACGAAGCGAGGGGAGACGAAAGGGTCGACGCAGGGCGGTTTGCGCACCGATGCAGCCCAACGGCGATTCATCGCCGCCCTGATTCCCCTCTTCGGCCTGGGCGTGCTCACCACTGCTCTGAACGCCTGCAACAGCACCGAGAGTCACGCTGCC